>CAZCJI010000539.1:0-1999 GCA_964498625.1 uncultured Rhizobium sp. | reverse complement strand
AAAAAGCTCTCACCGCCGCTGCCACTGCGGCACTTTTCGGCATGGGCGCGCTTGTCCTCACCGCGACCAGCGCCTCGGCGTATGTCGTCTGTAATGGCCTCGGCGATTGCTGGCACGTGCATGACCAATACACTTATCCGCCAGAAGCTGGCATCGTCGTGCATGACGACAGCTGGAAGTGGGATGCCGATCACCCCGATGCGCATGTTACGTATCGCTGGCACGAACACGAAGGCCGCGGTTATTGGCGCAATGGCATCTGGGTCACGTTCTAAACCCAAGCCAATGTCGACAAATTGGGCGGCTTCGGCCGCCCTTTTCTTTTTGTCATGCGGCTAACCGATGCGTGAATTGCGATTGTGCGGTGGCCGTGCACAATTCCGCGCGAGTTTCATAGCTGGGGATTTCATGCGGAAGATTTTAGCATGCGGCGCGCTGGCAGCGGCGCTGTTGACAGGTACTGCGGCGTTCGCGGTCGACAAACCGGTTTATGGCACGTGGGGCTTGGACGAATCCGGCATGGATAAGTCCATCAAGCCGGGCGACGATTTCTTCCGCTACGCGAACGGCCATTGGCTGGACACCCATCAGATACCCGCCGACAAACCCGCTGTCTCGTTGCGTCTTGAAATGACGGATCGCATCGAAGCGCGCCTGCACGACATGATGGAAGCATCGGCGAAGACCGTGCCGCACCGGCCAAACGATCTCTCCGGCAAAGTCGGCGCGTTTTACAAAGCATTTATGGACGAGAAACATATAGACGACCTCGGCGCGAAACCGATTGCACCAGAGCTTTCGCGAATCCGCGATGCGAAAACGCGCGACGATCTCGCAGCGACGATGGGTGCAGGAACATCCGATTTCTACGGTTCGCTGTTCGGCATCTTCACCGACATCGATCTGAAGGATCCTAAACACTACGCCGTCTATGTCGGCCAGGCCGGGTTGGGGCTCCCGGATCGAGATTACTATCTGGAGCCGAGTTTCGCCAAGCAGAAGGCCGCGTATCTTCAATACGTCGCGACTCTGCTGCATCAGGTGAACTGGCCAGATGCGGATGCGCGCGCCAAGAACGTCGTGGACTTCGAAACCAAGATCGCGCAAGCGAGCTGGACGAAGGTGCAGGATCGCGATCCCGTCGCAACCTACAATCCGATGAGCATCAGCGATCTCGAAAAGCTAGCGCCCGGGTTCGACTGGAAGGGCTTTTTCGCGGCGGCGAACGTGTCAAGCCTTAATCGCGTGATCGTCGCAGAGAAAACGGCGTTTCCGAAACTCGCGGCGATCTATGCCGCAACGCCGCTCGATACGATCAAGGCCTGGCAGGCGGCACGCGTCGCCGATAGCGCGGCGCCTTTCCTCTCCAAGGCATTCGACGACGCCTATTTCAATCTTCACGACAAAACGCTTTCCGGCCAATCGCAGGAAAAGGCGCGTTGGAAGCGCGGCGTGTTCGCGGTGGGCGGCGGCGATTTCGGTGCCAGTGGCGGCTTCGGCACATTCGGAACGCTCGGCTTCGGTGTCGGCCAACTCTACACCGCAAAATATTTCGGACCGAACGCGAAAGCGAAGATCGAGGCGTTGGTGCACAATCTTCTCGATTCCTATCGCGCGCGACTGCAAAAGCTGGAATGGATGAGCCCGGAGACGAAAGTCGAAGCAATAAAGAAGCTCGACACCTACACGATAAAAGTCGGCTATCCCAACCATCCACGCGACTACAGCCATGTCGTCATCATTGACGATGATGTGGTCGGCGACGTGCGCGCGGTAGCCGCGGCGGATTGGGATTTCTACGTCAGCCGCTTGAACGGTCCGGTGGACAAGAGTGACTGGGGTATGACGCCGCAAACCAACGACGCCTATAACGGCTCGCTGCGCGACATCGTGTTCCCGGCTGGCATTCTGCAGCCACCGATGTTCGATGCGGCAGCAGACCCGGCAATCAATTATGGCGCCATCGGCGGCGTCATCGGTCACGAGCTAACGCATGGTT
>CAZCJI010000538.1:0-2005 GCA_964498625.1 uncultured Rhizobium sp. | reverse complement strand
TGAAGCGCGTGCCCATGTTCGCGCCTTCGCAGCCCAGCGCCAGCGCCGCCACCAGGCCGCGCGCATCCGCGATCCCACCCGACGCGATCACCGGAATCTTCAGGCGCGCCGTCGTCACCGGGAACAGCACCAGCCCGCCGATATCTTCCTCGCCGGGATGGCCCGCGCATTCGAAACCGTCGATCGAAACGCAATCGACGCCGATGCTCTCGGCCTTCACCGCGTGGCGCGCGGTCACGCATTTGTGTATCACCTTGATGCCCGCTTCCTTGAATGCGGGCAGATGGGGCTGCGGGTTGTTGCCCGCAGTCTCCACGACCTTGACGCCGCTTTCGACGATCACCTGCCGGTATTCGTCATAGGGGATCGGATTGATCGACGGCAGGATGGTGAGGTTGATGCCGAAGGTCTTGTTGGTGAGTTCTCGGGTCTTCTTGATTTCCTTTTCCAGCGCCTCCGGCGATCCCGGCGTCAGCGCGGTCAGGAATCCCAGCGCGCCGGCATTGGCAACGGCGGCGATCAGCTCTGCCTTGCCCACGCGGGTCATGCCGCCGCAGGTGATCGGCACATCGACGCCGAACATTTCGGTGAAACGGGTTTTCAACATGACGTTCGCCCCTGTGTCTTGAATAGCGTTGGACGAAGCCTGCCGGGATTATGTGGTCGTCTGCAAGCCCGCCGTAACGTCAACCGCCCGCGCTTCAACCCAGGAACGGGTCGCGCACCAGGATCGTGTCTTCGCGCTCGGGGCTTGTGGACAGCATCGCCACTGGAGCACCGATCAGCTCCTCGACGCGGCGGACATATTTCACCGCACGTGCTGGAAGGTCCGCCCAGCTGCGCGCGCCGCGCGTCGAGCAGTTCCAGCCGTCCATGATCTCGTAGATGGGTTTGAGGCGTGCCTGTTCGTTGGCATCGGCGGGGAGATAGTCGATCTTCCGGCCGTCAAGTTCATAGCCGACGCAGACATGGATCTTCTCGAACGCGTCGAGGATGTCGAGCTTGGTGAGAACGATGCCATCGACGCCGCCGGTGACCACAGTCTGCTTCACCAGCATCGCGTCGAACCAGCCGCAGCGCCGCTTTCGTCCGGTGACGGTGCCGAACTCCGCGCCGCGCGTGCCCAGCTTCTCGCCGATGTCGTTGTCCTGTTCGGTGGGGAAGGGCCCCTCGCCGACGCGCGTGGTGTAGGCCTTCACGATGCCGAGCACGTAACCGATCTGCTTCGGCCCAATGCCGGACCCCGCCGCCGCCTGTCCCGCAACCGTGTTGGAGGACGTCACATAAGGGTAGGTGCCGTGATCGACATCGAGCAGCACCGCCTGCGCGCCTTCAAACAGGATGCGCTTGCCGTCACGATGGGCCGCATCGAGCGTGCGCCACGCCGAGCCGACGAAAGGCGTGAACTTCGGCGCGATCTCGGTAAGCTTGGCGAGCGTCTCCTTCTCGCAGATCTCGTCGGCGCCCATGCCGCGGCGCAGTGCGTTGTGATGCGCGAGCAGACGCTCGATCTTTTTCGGCAGCGAGGTGAGGTCTTTCAGGTCGATAGCGCGGATCGCGCGGCGGCCAACCTTGTCCTCATAAGCCGGACCGATCCCGCGCTTTGTCGTGCCCAGCGCCTGCACGCTGTTGGAGCTTTCGCGCGTCTCATCCAGTTCGCGGTGCAGCGGAAGAATGAGCGTGGCGTTCTCCGCCACGATCAGGTTCTCCGGCGTGACGTTCACACCCTGCGCGCGCAGCTTTTCGATTTCGCCGAGCAGCGCCCAGGGATCGACCACGACGCCGTTGCCGATGACCGCGAGTTTTCCGGGGCGCACCACGCCGGACGGCAGAAGGGAAAGCTTGTAGGTCACGCCGTCGATGACAAGCGTGTGGCCGGCATTGTGGCCGCCCTGGAAGCGAACGACCACGTCGGCGCGCGCGGACAGCCAGTCCACGATCTTGCCTTTTCCCTCGTCGCCCCACTGGGCGCCGATCACCGCCACATTCGCCATTGTCCGTACCC
>CAZCJI010000537.1:0-2018 GCA_964498625.1 uncultured Rhizobium sp. | reverse complement strand
GGTGGGGTTGGACGCTAGGGTGTTCATGATCGGACTGAGCAGCCTGGAGCGCCGCTGCCACCGTCAACTCTGCGTCCTGCGAGCCGAATATGCGATTTCCAGACGTCCAGACGATTGCTTCCCGCCGGCGCTCATCACGGCGGCTGACGGTCGGCAAAATATTGCCGGGGATAAGAGGAAGCAGCGCTCGGTCGCCCGTCTTCGGCGCGGTGCCTATAAAGAGACGCATCTGGCCAACCTGCACTTCCCGCCATGGACTGGGGTGCGTCGTGCTTCGCGTCTGATGCGTCGATCGGCTTTGCAATTTGCGAAGAATGACAAGGTCACCGCGCCTCCAGGCACGCAGAGCCGCGACACCGGCCGCTTTCAGCGCATTCGCCTCAAAAAAGGGCGTGTCGTATTCGACGGAGAGTGGATATTCCTCGTGCACCTCCAGACTGAGCCGCGATGCCAGCTGAAACAGTCGTGCACGATCAAGCGCAGCCTTAGCCCGCGCACCTGCTGGTGGTAGACTAGCCAAGATGTATCCCCCATCGCGGCACAACATGGTAGCAGTCATCACCATGGGTCGAACAAAGTCGAGGTACCAAGGTGGGTCGATGATGACCACCTGCGCAGTATCGCGCTGGGGCACATCGGTGCAGAGACCAATGTGCAGTGGGGCGTTCATAGCTCCATTAAGCGCGAACAGCCTGCGAGTCACAGCGTTGTCGGGGCCGAGAAAGGAAACCCTGCGGTCCATTGGGTGGGACATGGCCTCATGCGCGACGCTGGGTGTTCCGAGTAGAACGATCTCGTCCTGCTGACGAGACAACGTACTCGACAGATCTAGCAGCTCGCGGCCCGCTGTTGGCGAAAATCGCCACTCGTAGTCAATAGGATGGGGCAGCGGAAGAAGGGAGCGCCGGCAGGGAGAACGGTCTTCGCCGGTCGCAGCCTCGTGTCGAAGCCGATCCGCTTGTTCGGGATGCAAGATATTCTTTGCGGCGGCACGATCAATCGCGGCGAGAACCGCGGTCGGATAAACACCGGGCAAGGCTCGAAGAAGCTGCGGGAAGGTACGTGCCTCATCACGGGTTGCTTCCGCCACCCACGCGTCCACGCGGGCTTCGAATATGGAATCGATCGCGTTCTCCGCCATTGTCATGAGGCCACCTGCCGGTTGGCGAGAGGCACAGCCGCAATGTCGCCCGCTCGCAAGTCGTCCGGAAACCGGCGGCGCAATTCGTCGTTCCAGACTGTGATCGCGTCTTCCTGAATCTCCATGGCGCGCTCGCGCGTGTCGTCGGCTGCGATGCGAGCACCAACAGGTGCGAACATGCGGATCTGCAAAGGGACGACGCGAAGCGGCAAGTTGGTGTCGAGTGCTTGCATGCGATCGACAAGGGATTTGACGCCCTCTTCGATCCGATCGGCGTGCGGTGATGTCAGCGTCACATAGCCATAGATGTCTAGACCGAGGGCCAAGAGGCGTTGCATGACCTCGAACTGTTTCTCGAAATCCCCCGGCGCTGCACGCGTATTGAAGGCGAAAGACCGGCTATCGTAACCTTTGAAACAGCACACGCGTCCGTAGTTGCGATACGACCGCAGCAAATCGATCTGCTGTGAACTCAATTCGTCGAACAGATAGGTTGTGCTCAAATTGTCGTCGGTCCAGAGATAAGTGGTGTCCGCCAATCCGGCGGCGCGCAGCGACTCCATCATCCATGGTGTCCACTCCGGGACCAGATCGGGTGAGCCTCCTGACAGGTCAATGACGACGGGGCGGTCCGGCTCGGCGCCGTAGAGCTCGACAAGCCGATCGGGCGACAACCAATCCGACACACGCTTGTCTGCGCTCAGCAGATTGTAGGGCACGAAACAATACCAACATCGCCATGCACACGCAGCGTTCTAAAACACCTGTGCCCGCATCACTTCAGGAACTGGGATTCCAAGTGCCCGGCACGCTGGTAAGATTGGCAGTGGATTTCGCGGCCAGCCCGCGGCCGTGGCGAGCTTGAAATGCCGTACAC
>CAZCJI010000536.1:0-2024 GCA_964498625.1 uncultured Rhizobium sp. | reverse complement strand
GGCGGCGCGGACATGCCGGTCGTCGTCTCGATGCTGAACTCCTATTCGGGATGGGCGGCAGCGGCGATGGGGTTCACCCTGGAGAACACAGCACTGATCATCACCGGCGCGCTGGTCGGTTCATCCGGCGCGATCCTCTCCTACATCATGTGCAAGGGCATGAACCGCAGCTTCGTCTCCGTCATCATGGGCGGTTTCGGCGGCGAAGTGGCCGCGGGCGGCGGCGGCAAGGCCGAGACGCGTCCGGTGAAGCAGGGCTCCGCCGAAGACGCAGCCTTCATCATGAAGAACGCAGGCAGCGTGATCATCGTGCCGGGCTATGGCATGGCGGTGGCGCAGGCGCAGCACGCCGTGCGTGAGATGGCCGATATCCTCAAGAAGGAAGGCGTGAAGGTTTCCTATGCGATCCATCCGGTCGCGGGCCGCATGCCGGGCCACATGAACGTCCTGCTTGCCGAGGCGAACGTGCCGTATGACGAAGTGTTCGAACTCGAGGACATCAACTCCGAGTTCGCGCAGGCCGATGTCGCCTATGTCATCGGCGCGAACGACGTGACCAATCCGTCGGCCAAGACCGATCCCAAATCGCCGATCTTCGGCATGCCGATCCTCGACGTGGAAAAGGCCAAGACCGTGCTGTTCATCAAGCGCGGCATGGGCAGCGGTTATGCCGGCGTCGAGAACGAGCTCTTCTTCCGCGACAACACGATGATGCTCTTCGGCGATGCCAAGAAAATGACCGAAGAGATCGTGAAGAATCTAGGTTAGCGTCGCGATGCTCCAGCAATTTTTCGGCTGGGTCTTTGGCATTCCTGCCTCCGGCGAACACGACGCCACGATCCAGAATCTTTCTGCCGGCCTCGATCCGGTCGCTGCGTCCGAGCGGCTCAGAAACGCCGTTCAGCACAATACCGAAAAAGCCGGCGCTTTGCTCGCGGCACAGGGAATTTTCATCGTCGCAGATACCTTCGCGCTGGACCACGGCTGGCCAAAAATCCCGATCCTGGTCTCGCTCGTCAGTCTCGTTGTCGGCGCGTTTCTGGTCATGTCGATCCTGCGCAGCACCATGCGCATGTATCGCCGTCGCATCGAGGGTGCCGAGCCGATCCGCGCGATCTATAACCTGCTCATCTCGCGCATGATCCGGTTCAACAGCGCTCTCTATCTGACGTTCTTCTCGATCCTGCTCCTCGCCATCGCGGCGATGAGTTTCGTGTGATGCGTATCCGCGAGGCCGATGTTACCCGCGACCGTGTGGCGCTGCTCTCCTTCATCATGGGCTCGCAGCAATTTGAGTATGCGATCGAGCCGAACCGGCGGTTGGACGAGCCGGTTGCTGCCGAGCACCTCGACAAGCTGATCGCGCATCTGCGCGAGCATGACGGCAAAATGTTTGTCGCCGAAGCCGGTGGCCAGGTTCTCGGCTGGGCTGTTGTCGCCACATACAAAGGCGAGGCGTTCATCGTTCCCGAAGAGCGCGACTATGCCTACATCTTCGAATTGTTCGTCGCGGAAAAGACGCGCGGGCAGGGCACCGGCCGCGCACTGATCGCTGCGTGCGAGGACTGGGCACGCGCGAAGAACTTCAAGACGATCCAGATCGGGGTTCTCGCCGGCAACGCGCGCGCGGCGAGTATCTATCGCGCGGCCGGCTATTCCGATTACGCACTCGAGCTGCGGAAATATCTGCGCTGACAAACGCGCGCCGATGCGCAATTCGGGTTGTTCGCACGACCAGCGCCGGATAATAGTCCTGACGTTCTATTCCAGGACGCGCCGTGGAGAAAAAGATCTGTATCCTTAGCGACAGTCACGCTGCTTCCCTGAAGCAGGGTCTGCGTCGCATCGCGCCCGATTTTCCCGGCGTAGAGGTGACGTTCTTTGTAGGCATGCGCAGCGAGTGGGGGAATGTGTCGGTCGATGGTGGCGCGATCGTTGCCTCTGTCGAGTCGCTTCGGGAGAAATGGCTTCGCAGCTCTCCCGGGAAACACGCGATAGGCGATGAGTATGACGTCTATGTCGTT
>CAZCJI010000535.1:0-2026 GCA_964498625.1 uncultured Rhizobium sp. | reverse complement strand
AGCGCGATCTTGACCTTCTGCGCATAGGGCGAGAGCGGATGTTCGTAGACGATGAGAGTCATGACGTTTCCTTTTTTCTACAATCCGCTGAGCCCGCCATCGACCGCGAGTATCTGTGCGGTGATGTAGGCGCTTTCATCCGAGACCAGGAACAAAGCAGCGTAAGCCGTTTCCCAACCCGTACCCTGACGGCCGAGCGGAATGTTGGTCGACGTGCGGTTGGGTCGCCCGCGCGAGGCGAGGCGGCCGATGGATGTGTCCATCAAACCGGGCGCAATGACATTGGCGCGGATGCCGCGCCGTGCGCCTTCAAACGCGACATGCCGGCACAAGCCGAACAGCGCGGACTTCGAGGCGTCGTAAGCGGGCAGGCGGCTGCCCGCGGTGAGGCCCGCGATGGATGAGATGAAGACAATGCTCGCGCCTTCGCTTAAATGCGGCAGCGTGGCCTTCACCGTCAGCATGTGGCTGGTGAGATTGATCGCGAATACCTTGTCCCAGCTTTCGCGTGTCGTGCCTTCCAGCCACGGCCCACCTGCGCCGATGCCGACATTCAGCACAAGGCCATCGAGCCCGCCGAGTTTCGCAAGCGATTCTTCGGCCATGCGCGTGATGTCGGACTCCTTGGTGACATCGGCGGTGATTGCGAACGCGCGAGCCTCGCACAGCGCAATTGTTGCTTCGGCCGCTTTGGTATCGCGATCGGCGACGGCAACCTGCGCACCCTCGCGCGCGAACAGCACGCTCATCGCGCGTCCGTTGCCGATGGGGGTCGCGTCCTCGCCGATATCCATCTGCCCGCCGCCGACGACGAGGATATGCTTGCCCGTCAGCCGCCCGCGCGCGGGTGCGGTGCCGCTGCTCTCCGCCGGTGTGTAAGCTTGCCGTTCCGTCATCTCAGTTCCTCTTGACCGATTAGGACGCGGCTGCTTGATCGGCGCAAGGCGAAAGAGGGCAAAGCATGATCCGGGCGGTGATTTTCGATTTCGGCGGGGTGTTCACGTCGTCGCCGTTCGAGGCGTTCAACCGCTATGAGCGTGAGCGCGGGTTGCCGGACAATCTGATCCGCAAGATCAACTCGACCAACCATCTGGAAAACGCGTGGGCGAAGTTCGAGCGCGCGGAGGTCGATCTCGACGGCTTCGACAAACTGTTCGCGGCGGAAGCGAAGGCGTTCGGTCACGATGTGCCTGGGCGCGATGTGATTCCGCTGCTCGCAGGCGACGTGCGGCCGGAGATGGTGGAGGCGCTGCGCCGTATCAAGACCAAATTCAAGACCGGCTGCATCACCAACAACGTGCCGTCGATGACGACGGAAAATGCGAAGCCCGGCTCTCTCTATCGCCGTGAAATTATCGACATGTTCGATCGTCTGATCGAGTCGTCGAAGGTGGGTTTGCGCAAACCCGATCCGCGCATCTACACGATGATGTGCGAGGCCCTTTCGGTGGCACCAGAAGAATGTGTCTATCTCGACGATCTCGGCGGCAATCTTAAACCCGCACGCGCGATGGGGATGCTCACAATTCGAGTCGAAAGCGGTCGACAGGCCATCGCCGAACTGGAAGCCGCAACGGGAATGCGCTTAACCTGACCGCTCACTATAAAAACACTTCAAGGAGCGGTTATGACCATTTCCATGTATCAGGCGAGCGTGCCTGTCTATGTGCAATATCTCAAAGCCACGTCGAACGTTCTCGACAAGGGCGCAGCGTTCGCCGAACAGCGCAAGATCGATCCCGCTGCATTGCTGCAGGCGCGGCTTTATCCCGACATGCATCCGCTGGTGAAACAGGTGCAGATCTTCACCGATCAGGCGATACGCGGCATCTCGCGTCTCGCCGGCACAGAGCCGCCGCCGTTCCCCGACACGGAGACGACGTTCGCCGAACTGAAGACTCGCCTCGAAAAAGCCATCGCGCATGTGCAGAGCTTCAAGCCGGAGCAGATCGATGGCAGCGAAGGCCGCGATATCGTGATGAAGACACCGCGGGGCGACATGAACTTCAAAGGTCAGCAATATAGA
>CAZCJI010000534.1:0-2037 GCA_964498625.1 uncultured Rhizobium sp. | reverse complement strand
GAATTCGGAGCGCTATCTGGGCCCCGCCGCGCTGCTGCAATCCTATCGCTGGCTGATCGACTCGCGCGATGAGAACACGGGCGAGCGTCTCGACAATCTCGAGGACCCATTCCGCCTCTATCGCTGCCACACCATCATGAACTGCGCGCAAACCTGCCCAAAGGGCCTGAACCCGGCCCGCGCCATTGGTGAGGTCAAGCAGATGCTGGTGAAGAGAAGCGTGTAGGACTATTCTTCCTGCATGGCACGGATAGTGGCGTTCCCTCTGGCGCTTGTTATTTCATTTGCCCTGCTGGCTGGCGCGGTTGCCGGTGTCGATTGGATCATGGGGCACGCGTCATACTTCCGCATATTCGCGGGGCACCGCGCGGCGATCGTCATCGCGGAAACGACAGGCGGTTTCGTGGGCTTGTGGGTCCCACTTTTCTTCTCCGGTATCTTCACGCAAAAGAAGAAAAAGGAAGAAGTGCCGGTACGGCTCACGCCGCTGATTCGGCGCTCACACGTGACAGGCCTGCGCGAACTCTGAGCATCCGCCACAACAGCGCGCCGGCCGCCTTCGTCAGCCGTCCCTGTGGATCGGCGCCAACGGCCTTCGACACCATCTGCGCCAGTCTCAGTACATGATGACGGCGATAGATGCGCAGGATCGTCGAATATGATGCTTTGGCATACTGCGCGCGCACATAGGGTTTTGCCGCTTCGGCGCTCTTCGGTATAGCCGCGCAATAATAGGCATAAGAGAGTTCGTCGTCGTCCGATTCGTTGATGCGGCCGACGGCCACGATTAGCTTCTTCCAGAACGGAAGATCGGGCTCCGCTTGCGCGTTCAGCGTCTCGTAGAACAGTTTGTAGTGACGGTATTCGTCGGCGGCTATGCGTCCGGCGATCTCCTTGAGCACGGGCTCGTCGGTCGCATCGCGGATCGCGGAATAATAGGACGATGTGCCGCTCTCCACAACGCAGCGCGAGATCATCTCGCCGCGCTTGCTGCCGCGGATCGAACCCTCGGCATCGCCGGTGAAATGCACAGGACGATAGCCTTCGCGGAACCGCGCGAATGTCTCATTCAGATTGAACGTCGGATCGGCCATCTCGGCCCAGCGGCCAAGCGCGCGGCCATGCTGCGACTCTTCCTTGCCCCATTCTTCGATGAGCGCCTGGGTTTCGGCATCGTGGAAGACACGCTTCAGATAGGACACGTAATCGGGCGCGTTGAATTCGACAAGGGCGGCACCCTTGATCGCGGTGATCATCCACGGCTCGGCCTTCGACGCGTCGAACCGATCCCAGTGGATATCGTCGAGAGTCCAGCCTTGCGTGTAAACCGCGCCGCTCATTACAGAAAATCCATATCCCAATACGGCCAGTATAGCCGAGTCACGGGAACGTATGAAGGCTGTCAGAGTGCCGCGCGCAGGTGCTTCAGATGGTCGAGCATGCCGCGCGCCTTGGCCATTTCGCCGTCGGTCTTGGCGGTCGCGATATCTTCCTCGGCGTCGATGATGCGCTCACGGATCGCCGCCTCGTCGAGCGCCGCGACCGGGATCGCTTCCTCAGCGAGCACGGTGATCTTCGACGCCGTCACCTCCGCGAAGCCGCCGGAAACCAGGAAGAGGTGATGATCGCCATGCGCGATCTTCACATCGACCGTGCCGGGTTTGAGCGTGGTGATGAGGGACATGTGCCCCGCCATCACGCCCATCTCGCCCTCGGCGCCGGGAATGGTGACCATCTCGGCGTTCTCCGAAAGGAGAAGCCGTTCCGGCGAGACGAGATCGAAAGAGATTTTCGCGTCGGCCATGGTTACGCCGCTTCCGCCGCCATCTTCTGGGCCTTCTCGCGGGCTTCGTCGATCGCGCCCACCATGTAGAAGGACTGCTCCGGCATGTCGTCGCATTCGCCGTCGACGATCGCCTTGAACGAGCGGATCGTGTCGGCCAGCTCCACGAACTTGCCGGGCGCGTTGGTGAACTGCTCGGCGACGTGGAACGGCTGCGACAGGAAGCGCTGGATCTTGCGCGCGCGGGCGACGAC
>CAZCJI010000533.1:0-2040 GCA_964498625.1 uncultured Rhizobium sp. | reverse complement strand
CCCATCCATCAGCTGCCCGAGCCGATCGCCACGGCGGGCACCGACCGCAACTTCTACGACCGCTACTTTTTCAATGGTTATTCCATGGACGGCAGCGTGTTTTTCGCCGCCGCGCTCGGCGTCTATCCGCATCTGAATGTCATGGACGCGTCGTTCTCCGTGATTGTGGATGGCGTGCAGCACAATCTGCGCACCTCCAAGCACCTGAACATGGAGCGGATGGACACGACCGTCGGGCCGATCTCCATTGAAGTCATCGAGCCGCTCAAGAAACTGCGTCTGCGTGCCGCCAGCAACGAGCACGGCGTCGCCGCCGACATCACCTTTCATGCGCGCGCGCTGGCGGTGGAAGAGCCGCGCTTCACCTATCGCATCGGGCCGCGCACGGTGATGGATTACACGCGCCTGACCCAGAACGGCGCCTATGACGGTTTCATCGAAATAAAAGGCAAGCGCATCGAACTCGGCCGCGACAGGATCGTCGGCACGCGCGATCGCTCCTGGGGCGTGCGGCCGGTCGGCATGGGCGATCCGCAGGGTGTGGCGCCGCCGCGCCTGCCGCAATTCTATTGGCTGTGGTCTCCGCTGAATTTCGCAGACCGTTTCATGCTCTATCACAAGAATGCCGATGAGAACGGGCGCTCGTGGAACACGGCATCGGTGATCGGCGCGCTTGGAGACGCCGCGCCATCGCACATGACGAGTTGCGCATCGAAGATTTCCTACAAGCAAGGCACGCGTCATGCGCAGGACGCGGTGCTCGAAACCGTCGATGCCGATGGCGGGAAGTGGGAGGTCGAGCTGACGCCGAAGTTTCAGTTCTATATGTCCGGCATCGGCTACATGCACCCCGAATGGGGGCATGGCATGTATCGCGGCGACGACGCGGTCGGGTACGACACCTACGATCTTGCAACCGTGAACGAGAACGATCCGCGCTTCCAGCACATCCAGGCTTTCGTGACCGCGAAGCTGACGGGGCCCAGCGGTCTCGAGCGCGAAGGCGCGGGCGTACTGGAGCAGCTGGTCGTCGGCGCCTATAGACCGCACGGGCTCACCGGAATTTTCGATCCCGCGCCATGAGCGACGCGCTTTCCGAAAATCTTGCCAAATACCTGGCGGCGAAGCTGAACGCGCCGGATCTCACCGTGCACGATCTCGCGCGTATTCCCGGCGGTGCGTCGCGCGAGACCTATCGCTTCCGCGCGCGGCATGGCGGCACCGAACGCAAACTCATCCTGCGCCGCGATCCGCCGGCCAGCCTGATCGAGACCGAGCGTTCGACCGAATATCGCGCCTATCAAGCGTTCCACAAGCTCGGCCTGCCGGTTCCCGAACCCATCGCACTCGAACTCGGCAGCGACGCACTGGAGCGCCCCTTCTTCATCATGGCGGAGATCGAGAACGCGATGGTTGGTTCGATCCTCGCACCTGATCCCTATGGCGCACATCGCGACAGGATCGGGCAGCAATTCTTTTCCATTCTCGGCCGCATCGCTGGCGCGGACCCGAAAGCACTCGGCCTTTCAGATTTTGAAGGCGCGAGCGCGCCCGATCGGTGCTGGCGGCACGAGGTCGCGCGCTGGGAAAAGGTGATCGACGAAGACGAAGGCGAACCGCAGCCCATCGCGCGCGCCGCCATCCGCTGGCTGAAGCGCAATCCGCCGCCGCCCGCGCAGAAGATTTGCGTCGTGCATGGCGATTATCGCAGTGGCAATTTTCTCTACGACGCGAACGGCGATATTCGCGCGATCCTCGATTGGGAAATGGCGCATCTGGGCGATCCGCTCGAAGATCTCGGCTGGGCAATAGACCCGCTGTGGGCGCATCACGATCCGTCGCATCCGGCAGGAACGCTCGCGCGCGCCGATGCGATCCAGGTGTGGGAAGATGCGAGCGGGTTGAAAGCCGATCCTGGGGCGCTCGCGTGGTGGGAGATGTTCGCGAGCCTCAAAGGCTGTGCGATCTGGATTTCGGCGGCGCATGAATACGCGACCGGGCGCAACGACGATCCGGTCAACGCGTTTTCGGGATGGTACT
>CAZCJI010000532.1:0-2040 GCA_964498625.1 uncultured Rhizobium sp. | reverse complement strand
CGAAAGCCCTTCTCTCTATGAGCATCTCACAGCGGCCGAGAATCTGGAGGTGCTGCGCAAAATCTATCGCCGCCCAGAGGCGCGCGTGCGCGAGGTGCTGGAACTCGTGGGTCTTGCCGACGCGACGGACAAACGCGCGGGCCGCTTCTCGCTCGGTATGAAACAGCGCCTCGGCATCGCGATGGCGTTATTTCACGGGCCGAAGCTTCTCATCCTCGATGAGCCGACAAACGGTCTCGACCCCAATGGCATCGTTGAAATCCGCGCGCTTTTAAAAAAGTGCAACCGCCGCTACGGCATGACAATTCTGGTGTCGAGCCATCTGCTCGCCGAGATCGACAAGCTCGTCACGCATCTCGGCATCATCGCGGATGGGCGTCTCGTGTTTCAGGGACCGCTGGAAGAATTGAAGGCGAAGGGCCACGCCACGGTCGTCTTCTCAACTAGCAACGGCAAACTCGTGCGCGAGGGTCTTTCAAAGGATGCAATCGCGGCCTTGAACCGCTCGCTAGTCGCGGACGGGATCGATGTCCACGCGATCGAGACCAAAGGCGACGATCTGGAAGCGATCTTCATGGATCTCATCGGGAGCCGCGGCGATGGCGTTCACTGACAGTCTTGGGAGCGAGTGGCTCAAAACGCGGCGCAGCCTTGCTTCGCAGCTGGTGATTGTCGGTGCGTTTTTCACGCCGGTCATCGTCATTGGCGCGCGGCTGCTGCATTTGAGCAAAGTGGCCGCGTTGTCGGCCAAACCCGATTTCTGGACTGCGCTCTGGCACAGCTGCTGGGAATCGATGGCGATCTTCTTCCTGCCGATGGGCGTGATCCTCGCCACCGCGCTGGTGACCCAGATCGAGATTCGCAACAATGTATGGAAGCAGGTGCACACCCTGCCGCTGACGCATGCGACGATCTTCTTCTCCAAACTCCTCGTGATCGTGGTGCTGATGGCCGAGTTCGTCGTGCTGTTCGTGCTCGGCGTCTTTCTGGCGGGCGCGTTGCCCGCGATCCTGTCGGGCGTCGCGGTGCCGCCGAACTTCCCGAGCGGTATTTTTGCGCGCGAGGCGGCGTTCTACTTTCTCGACGCGCTGCCAATCGTGGCGATCCAGTACGCGCTCGGTCTTCGCTTCAAGAGTTTCCTGGTTCCCATCGGCGTGGGTTTCCTCGCTTGGGTCACGGCGCTTGCGGCGTTGTCGTCGAAGTTCGGCGCGTGGCTGCCCTACGCCTATACGATGCTCGACTATCTGAAAGGCGACAGGCACGGCAAAGCCGCCGTGCCCGTCTTCGATATCCATCTGGCCGCACTCGCCTGGTGCGCCGTTGCGATTGCCGCCGGCTATGCCCTCTTCGTGACGAAGCGCGAGAAGGCTTAGGGCACCAGGCGTTTGATCCACTCCGGCAGCGCGAAGCAGGCCGCGTGGATTTCGGGATTGTAGTAGTCCGTTTTCAGCTTCGCTTTCTTGTATGCCGCCGCGGCCTTTCTGATGCCTGCCGGCGTTCCGAGCTTCGCCTTGCCCTTGCACGCCCAGCTGAGCGCCATGAAGCCGCCGATATAGGTCGGAACCACAGAGAGATAGAGGCCGGACGAAGGGAAGAAGTGGGCGAGTTCTTCCAGCGCTTCGGTGATCTCCCAGGGCTGGTAGAATGGCACGCCGGTCTGGAAGGTCGCGAAGCCGCCGGCCTTGAGCGCACCTTTGATGCGGTCATAGAAAGTGTCGCCGAACAACGCCTTGCCGGGACCGACCGGATCGGGACGGTCGGCGATGATCAGATCGAAGCGGTTTTTCGAACTCTTGTCGCTCAGATATTGGAAGGCGTCGGCGATTTCGATCTTGAGCCGCTTGTCTTTGAACGCCTTGGCGTTGAACGCCGCGAAATGCTCGCGGCAGCGCTCCACCACCTGGCCGTCGATATCGACGAGGACGACCTCTTTGACGCCTTTGTGCTTCAGCGCCTCGTCGGCGATGGAGAGATCGCCGCCGCCGACGATCATCACCCGCTCGACCTTGCCATGCTCCAGGATCGGCAAATGTGTCAGCA
>CAZCJI010000531.1:0-2044 GCA_964498625.1 uncultured Rhizobium sp. | reverse complement strand
CCACGATGGAAGAGGGCAAGCTCGCCAAGTGGCTGGTGAAGGAAGGCGACACGGTGAAGTCCGGCGACATCCTCGCCGAGATCGAGACCGACAAGGCGACGATGGAGTTCGAAGCCGTCGACGAAGGCAAGATCGGGAAGATCCTTGTCCCCGAAGGCACCGAAGGCGTGAAAGTGAATGCGCCGATTGCGACGTTGATTGGTGACGACGGTAATGCCGATGCCGCGCCGGATATTTCGTCGGCGATGGCGAGCATCAAGGATGCCGTGAGCGCGGAAGCGAAACCGCCGCCGAAAGCTGCGACACCGGTCCCCCTCACCCCAACCCTCTCCCCCAAAGGGGGAGAGGGAGTTTCCTCTGGTTCTACCCTCGCCCCCGCAACGCGGGGAAGAGGGCAGGGTGAGGGGGCGATTGCAAACGCGTCTTCGGAAAGAGTCTTCGCTTCACCGCTCGCGCGCCGGATCGCGGAGCGGAAGGGCGTCGATCTTTCCAGCGTCGCCGGCTCCGGTCCGCGTGGGCGCATCGTCAAGGCGGATGTCGAAGCGGCCAAGCCCGGCGAAGCGAAACCCGCTGTCAAAGCGCCAGCCGCCACACCCGCGCAGAAGCCTGCGGACGCCCATGCTGCGCCCTCCATCGCCGGCGTTGCGCCGCTGCCGGATGCACGCGCGTTCTTCAAAGCGGAAGACTACGAAGAGATTCCGCACGACTCGATGCGCAAGGCGATCGCGCGCCGTCTCACCTCGTCGAAGACGCTGATCCCGCATTTCTATCTGACCATCGACTGCAACATCGACGGGTTGCTTGCCACGCGCGCGCGGCTGAACGAGGCGGGCGCCAAGGGTGGTTTCAAGCTCTCGGTCAACGATTTCGTCGTGAAGGCGTCCGCGCTCGCGCTGATGCGTGTGCCGGAAGTCAACGCGAGCTGGACCGACACCGCGATCCTGCGTCACAAGCACGCCGATGTCGGTGTCGCGGTCGCGCTCGATTTCGGCCTCATCACGCCTATTGTTTTCCGCGCGGACGAGAAGGGCCTCGCCGTCATTTCCAACGAGATCAAATCGCTCGCCGAACGCGCCAAGTCCAAGAAGCTCAAGCCGCAGGAATTCGAAGGCGGCGGCTTTGCGGTCTCCAATCTCGGCATGTTCGGGATCAAGGAGTTTACCGGCGTGATCAATCCGCCGCACGCCGCGATCCTGGCCGTCGGCGCGGGCGAACAGCGCGCCATCGTCAAAAACGGACGTATCGAGGCCGCGACGATGATGACGGTCACGATGTCGTGCGATCACCGCGTGGTCGATGGCGCGACCGGTGCGCGCTTCCTCGACGCCTTCCGGCAATTCATCGAAGAACCGGCCGCGATGCTGCTATAGTTGTGCTAGCTCCTCATGCTTCGACAGGCTCAGCATGAGGGTTCCTTCATCCTGAGCCTGTCGAAGGATGAAGACGGGCGGGCGTCCTCAACATGAGCGATCTCGAAGCCATTCTGGAGACGGGCGGCGCGGCGGCGGTGGAGCTTGCCGCCTCGGCGATGGCCGAGCGCGGGCAGAAGATCGAACCCTGTCCCAATTGCGGCAAGCCGATGATCGGCGAGTTTTGCGCGGTGTGCGGCCAGCCGCGCGACATCAATCGCCGCTCGATCTGGGGGCTGGTGAAGGTTCTGGTCGAGGACGTCGCGAGTTTCGACAGCCGCATCATGCGTACGAGTTGGGCGCTGATGGCGAGGCCCGGGGAACTGGCGAGCGCGTTCCGCGAAGGCCGCACGCAACGCTATCTTCCCGCGCTGCGTCTTTATCTGTTCGTCTCGCTGATTTTCTTCGTGGTCCTCAGCGCGACAAATCTCGCGCTGGTGCAGCTCGTTGTCGTCGCGACGCCGACCAAGATCACCTGGATCGACGGTCAGGCCTATGTCGCCAATCCGGCTTACGACGCGGACGACGAAGACACGAAGTTCATGCCGAAGATGATCAAGATGGACAACGAGAAGGCCAAGAAGCCCGGCGGTCATTACAGCTATTCTTCCAAAATCTATTTCTTCGCACCCATC
>CAZCJI010000530.1:0-2047 GCA_964498625.1 uncultured Rhizobium sp. | reverse complement strand
AGCAGTACTTGACAGCTGAAGTAGATCGAGCGGAACGGTAGACCGAACTGCTCGGTTGCCGCCGTACCGATGTACGGCTCGTACCTTGATTGCGTCGCATACTGGTTGAGCGGCAACGGAACGCCGTTGCCGATCAAGCCGGCAATGGACGCCCACTGATTCCAGACGTTGAAAAGCGTCCCGGTAAGCACGCCGTTTCGCACGGGGTAGGCTGCCGTGAAGACGCTGTAATCGTACGCCGGCAAGGACTTGGTGTTACCGGCCGATACCCAGTAGAGCGCGTACCGGAGATCGAGCCCGCGATTGAACGTGTAGTCCGCCGCCACGTTAGCCGTGTGCAGTGGAACGCGTGCCAGCTGCGAGCCTGGGATGAGCGTGGTATTGGCTTGAATGAGCTGAGTGTTCGCACCGAGCAGCGCGGTCGACGTCAGCGCCCAATCGTAATCGAAATAAAGGCTCCGCGTCGCCCGCATGCGGCCGCTGAAGTCAAAACCCGTGGCGCGCATCGTGCCGACATTGAAGTTACCCGTCGAGCCGAGCAACGACGGAGCGATGGCCGGACCGCACTTGGCGCCCACGGCCTGCACGAATTGCTCGAGCAGCGAGGGCGGGATGAACTGCGTTCCGGTCTGACTGAGCGGCACGATGGTCGAGTAGAGTTTGTTATAGACGTTGGTGTTGTAGACGAGCAGCTGCGACGTGGAATCGCTCGACCAGCGGTGAGTGTAGGAAACCTCTTCGTCCACGCCTTGTTCCGGTTGCAGCAGCGAGGATGGGGCCGTCCCGACGGAGTTGAGGCCATCGCAGGTAATGGCCGCACCGCCGCCCGCACCGATGATATCGTTGTTCGGGACGTAGTCCTTGTTGAGCATATCTTGACTGGGCTGCGTGGTCGTATTGCCCACTGAGAAACGCACGACGTCGTGCGACGTCGCGCGATCCACGACTGAAAAACGCGAGTCTATGTAGGTCGAGTTGGTGGCGCTGGCATGCTTCTGCCACAGGTTAGCGTAGCCGGCGAGCGGCGAGTTCGGTGCGTGGTAGACGTACCGCGCGTAATAGCCCTGCTCCCAAGCGTACGGATTCGACGCCGTGCTCGTGATCGTACCGTTGTGGTTGGCGTTGGTCGTTAGGAAGTAGGCGTTGTTCAAGTAGGACGTACCGATCTCGAAGTCGCTGTTCGGACCGGGGAACTCGTCGCCGATAAGCCAGCCCGATTCATTGACGCCGGTGTCGCGCCACGATGCGTTCGATCCGGGATAGCTATAAAACGGCAGCTGAAACGTACGATCCCACGGAATGTCGTAGAGGCTGGTGAAAAAGTTCGCCTTGATGATCGAGTTGGTGCTTTGGTGCGTGTAGGTCAGGTCGTTGTCGTAGAGGTGAAAGGCTCCCCAAGCCGGGCCGGCGCCTTGCCAACCGGTGTTAAAGGAGGCGTACTGTTTGGGAGTCTGACAGGTCATGCCGCCGTCGGGCTGTCCGTTCGGGCCGAACCCGTTGAGCAACCCCAACGCATTGGTCGCGGGAAACGTACCCTGCGGGCATTTGTACGAGCTTGGATCCGAAGGATCGTATGAGGAGAGCTGCTTCTGCCCGCGCGCGAGCGCCGTATTATAGGGGAGGAAGTCGCCGTCGCCGTTGGTCGTCTTATTGAACCAGCGCGACGCCGTATACATGGTGTACTGCAGATCGTCGGCGTCGCTAAAGTTATAACGGAGCTTTACCAGGCCGGCTCGCGTCGAGGTCGCGCCATCATCGGTGTAAACGCCGAGTTGATGGACCGGTCCGGTAAGTGCGGACTGATCGAAGGCTGCACCGGGTTGATAGAAAGTCGCGTTACGGAACGGTCCGTCGAGATATCCCACACCGTACGCGGTGGCAAATCCGAGGTGACCGATTTGGCCCGTGGCCCGCAAGCTCGTGGAGAGCTGTTGAAACGTACCGTAACCTTGTGTGAGTGCACTTTGAAAGGTCGGCGTTGGATCGAGCGTTTGGAAGTTGATCACGCCACCGATGGCGCCAACGCCGACCAGATCGCTTGCCGAGC
>CAZCJI010000529.1:0-2048 GCA_964498625.1 uncultured Rhizobium sp. | reverse complement strand
CGGTTGATGTTCTGGACAAAGGCGGTCGCGCCGAACGCATCCGACTTGTCGAAAATCTCATAGCCCACGCCGGCGGCGGGCAGATTGTCCTGCGCCAACGCCATGCGGAGTTTCTGCACCTGGTCGGCCGGCACCAGGATCGTCCCGCCGTCCTTGAGATCGTAAGGAATGCTCATGCCGTCCAGCTTCGCGGTCACAGCGGATGCGTCGCGCGCTTCAAGGCCGGAGAAGAGGATGCTTTTCGGCGGCTGGGTGAGAACGCCAGCGGTGTATAGAAAGAATGCGGTCAGCGCGGCGGCAACACCCGCCATCACGCCGAAGCGCGCCGCACCAATGGCTTTGACAAATTCCGGCAATGAAAGCTCCCAGCGCCTGATCGCTGGGCAAACTTTGCCGGTGTTTAGGTAAAGGGCGCCTTAACGGCGCCGGACATCGGAAGTCAGAAGCCGGAAATCGGAAGTAAACAAATCCTTTCCGACTTCAGTTTCCGAATTCCGATTTCAGTTGCGGTACTGCTGCACGCGCGTCGCGCGCAGGCCAGCGAGACCGTGGCGGTCGATCGCGCGCTGCCACGCGAGAAACTCCTCGACCGTCAACGTGTAGCGCTTGCACGCTTCATCGAGACTGAGAAGACCACCGCGCACTGCGGCGACCACTTCGGCCTTGCGGCGGATGACCCAGCGCTTGGTGCTGGGCGGCGGCAAGTCGGCGAGCGTCAACGGGCTGCCATCCGGCCCGATGACATAACTCACACGCCCCCTGCGATCGTCACCCATCATCATGCTGCTCCTGACTCCACTACCCGACGCAACCCTAACCCCGCGCGATTTAAGAAAAGGCCAAGAACGAGGGTAAACGGACTCATAAACAAACCTCGAAACTCGTAACGAAATGGCACACCGGCACCGCGCAAACGCGCGATGCCGGTGCTTAAACGCTAACCCTGCATCTGCATCAGCGTGTCGAGCATCTGCGATGCAGTCGTCACCACGCGCGCAGACGCGGAATAGGCGCGCTGCGTCGTGATCATGTTGGTAAATTCCGTCGCGAGATCGACCGTGGAACCTTCGAGCGCGCTCGAAGCAATGGTTCCCGCGCCGCCAGTGCCCGCATCGTCGACCATTGGCGTGCCGGACTGCGCTGTCTGCGCAAAGGCATTGCCGGAGACTTGCGCCAGACCATCCTCGTTGGCGAACGTCACCAACGGGATCTTGTACACCGCCTGGCTCAGACCGTTCGAATAGGTGGCGTTGACGGTGCCATCGGGATCGATCTTCACACCCGTGACATTGCCAAACACCGCGCCGTCCACCGTGGCGTTGGTCATCACCGAGTCTGTGTCGAACTGGCTGGTTCCGTCGGTTTTTCCAGGCGTTCCGAAACCAACATTGATTGTCTGAGGCTGCAGACCGGAGTTCGCACTCCAGTTGATCAGGAAGTTGGCGGAGCCGTCGCTGGAAGTACTGTCGACGCCGTTCGTAGTGTCTTCCGTCGACACAAGAGCACCGTTGGAATCGAACGTCAGCACTCCGGTGGCGATCGGATTGACGTCCGTTCCGTTGCTGCCATTCGCGGTGATGTTGTTGGGATCGCCGGTGTACGATGCTTCGTAAGCCCATGTATTCGGGCCCGTCTTAATGTACGAGATGCCGATCGGCTGCGTGCCGCCCTGACTGTCGTAGACATTGATCGTGCGCGAGAAATCTGGCTGCACGACGCCGTTCGTCATGTCGTTGACCGCGTAGGTCGTGTCGGCCGTGTCGCTCGCCTGCAGATTCTGCTGCAACGACATTTTCGTCGTCGGTTCGCCCTTGCCGGAAAGGTCGGTCAGATTGATCGCCTCCAAGGCATTCGGATCGGTTGAGGCAACGCCATCGACGATCGGCCATCCCATCAGATACAGGCCGGCCGTGTTCTCCAGATTGCCGTTCGCATCCGGTGTGAAGCTGCCCGCGCGGGTGTACAGCGTCTGGCCGCCCGCCAAGCTCGGCACGGTGCTGACCTGGAAGAAGCCGTTGCCGGAGATCGCGAGATCGGTCGGCGACGAG
>CAZCJI010000528.1:0-2057 GCA_964498625.1 uncultured Rhizobium sp. | reverse complement strand
AATGAGCGGCGGCCGTGGGCAGCCGTGATCATCAACTTGGTTTTCGGTCCGTTTCTCGGAATGCTCTATCTCGGGTTCGGATCGATAGCCTTATTCTATCTCCTGATCGGTTTTTGCCTTTCCGCGCTCATCAGCTTTTTTTCTCCGGCGGTGATTCCGCTGGGTTCGGCGGGTGTCTGGCTCGTTACTTTTCCGCTGAATGCCATCGGCGCAATTCATGGTGCTCGTATCGCGAAGGCGATCACGGCGAGAGGCCATTTTCCGCGTTATGCCAGATGGTATTCGCTGGTCGCGATTAATCTGTCAGTCCCAGTCGCGGCGATTCTCATCAGGACGTTCCTCTATCAACCATTCGACGCCTCGTCAGCGTCGATGGAGCCTTCGATAAATGTGGGAGACTATTTCTTCGCATCGAAGCGCGCTTACAACAAAGCTTCACCGCAGCGCGGCGACATCGTCGTCTTTCATGGAAGAGACGGGGACTATGTGAAGCGCATTGCCGGTATTCCGGGCGATAGAGTGCAGATGGTTCAGAGGAGGCTGATTCTGAACGGTATGCCAGTGTCGAGGAAGCGTATCGTGGACTTGGTAGCTGAAGATGAATTCGGAGTCGTCCGGCCCATTCGGTAATACCAGGAAACCCTGCCGTCGGGGCGTTCCTACAGAACGCTTGATCTCATGGACAACTCGCAGGAAGACAATACGCCCATATTTGTTGTTCCAGCAGGTAGCTATTTCGTATTGGGCGACAATCGCGACAACTCCGATGATAGCCGACTGGATGTAGGCTATGTTGTGAGAGGAAACATCGTGGGAAAAGTGATCGTCAAATTCGCGGACCGCCAGCACAGGACGATGATCTGGGAACCGGTGCAGTACCCCGCCTAAAAAGCAAAAGGCCGGTTGCCCGGCCTTTCGCGTCCCATCCCTGAACTTGGCCGCTGTGGTCGCGGTCCTCAGCATTCGCTGTTCGGGAACCCATACGCCACTTGTGCGCGATTGTCACGGGGAACCGGCCGTAGGGACGAAACAGACAGGCGCTTTCCGGGTTATCCACAACACCGCGTATTGACTTGTGCCCGCCTGAACTCGACCGTCCCAACATGGTAAACGGCTGTTTCCGGAAGGCTCTGGCGGCGCTGATTCTATGCGGACTGGCGACCGCCGCGCACGCCTCCGGCCCGTGGCGCATTACCAAGGATCACTGGAGCGCGGAGGACGAGGCGGGCTTCGGCCGATTCGTCGCGGCCATCGGTGCCAGCGATTGCAGCTCTTCGCAAAGCTGCCTGCGCGATCCGTCCAATCCTTATCGCAAGACCGATCAAAATTTTGTCGACATCGATGTCGATTGCGCGAAGTGGCCCTATCTGCTGCGCACCTATTACGCGTGGAAGAACGGACTGCCGATGTCCTATGTCAGCGACGTGAGCGGCGAAGGTGGCGATCTGCGTTTCACCAAGACCGCCAACCGCGCCACCGGCCGGCATGACATTATCGATCATGGCGGAGGCATCGATGCGCCGGCTGCCATCATCCAGATGCTGGGCGTGGTCTTCTCAGCCACCTATCGCACCGACGCGTCGGAGAAGCGTGGCGTGCTGTCGGATTTCTATTCCCCGGCGCTGCAGCCGGGAACGATCCGTCCGGGCTCGCTGATCTATGACATCAACGGTCATGTCGCCATCGTCTACAAAATCGATGAGGACGGCCGCATCTTCTATATGGACGCGCATCCCGATTTCACGATCACGCGCAGCGTCTATGGTGCGCAGTTCGGACAGAGCCCTGCGCGATTGGGCGGTGGGTTGAAGAACTGGCGCCCGTTCAGGCTGGTCGGCACGCATCGCGACGATACGGGCCATCTGCTGGGCGGGCACATGGCATTCGCGGAAAACGATCAGATCCAGGATTTCTCGCTTGTGCAGTATGCGGGCACCGAAAAGAATCCGTCGATGGACGTGAGGAAGGCGCGCTTCGTGTACAGCGGCGCGGAACTTGGCTTCTATGAGTATGTCCGTGTCGCGGTGTCGGGCGGCAAGATGTCGTTCAATCCGATT
>CAZCJI010000527.1:0-2059 GCA_964498625.1 uncultured Rhizobium sp. | reverse complement strand
CATCGGCCCATTGGCCCTGCTGCATCTGGCGGTCGATGGTGATGATGAGGCCGACAGGCGCACCGAAGAATTCCCAGTTGCCGGAGAAGAATTTCAGCCGCGCCATCTTGTCTTCGCGCGGGATTCCCATCGTGCCGTACATCGCTTCCCCTATCTTGAAGCGGCGTGTCTTGTACGGCTCGGTCAGCGCGGGCGGATAGATCGAGTATTCCGGCGGCTCGCCCAGCGCTTTGGTCTTGCGGCGCTCGGCAACGCGGCGGATCAGCTCCGCGCGCGCTTCGCCGGTGACGACGTAGACTTTCCACGGCTGCAGATTACCGCCCGACGGCGCGCGCGACGCGGCGGTGAGAAGTTTCTCGACCGTTTCGCGCGGCACCGGATCGGGCTTGAACGCGCGGATGGATTTGCGCGTGGCAAGCGCCTCACTGACCTTCATGGGAACTCCAACTCGAATAGCGAAGCCCCATGAAGGCAGGCGGGCGCGGGGCTGTAAAGCCTACTGCGACGCCTGGCTTAACGCAGCGTCCACCTGCGGGCGCAAAGCAGCGGTCGCGGCTTCGGCCTTGGTCAGCGCGGTATGCACCGCGCCGGCGTCGGTCTCGGAAAGAACGTCCTTTCCTTCGGCGACAAGGGGCGCGATCTGGCTGACGATATTGGCCAGCGCTTCGAGGATCTGGATGATGAGGGTCACGGTCATGGCGTTCTCCTATTTCTTGATGAGCTGGTTGAGGGACGAGATCGCCGCGTCGGCATCGGCCACCGCGGAGAGGATGTCGCTCGCGTTCGCCGTTTCGTCGGCGGCATCGGCGACATCGAGCGCATCGCCCGCCTTGTCGTAGAGCGCTTCGGCCTTTGCGGCGTTGGCACCGGTCAATGCACCCGATTGCGCGGCCTGTTCGAGCGCCACACCCACGCCCTGATAGGCGAGATGGACGACCGTCAGCGCCTTTTCCGCATCGGTGAGCGTTGCGGCGTTGGCGGACGATCCGCCGAACAGGGTCGTGAATGTTGTGCAGCCGCTGAGCGCAAGCGCGCCCACAACGGCCGCCAATGGCAGCAGTTTCATGTCTTTCTCCTTGGGTTGAACGTGAAGGGATTACGCGCGCCGCACTTGGCCAGTCGCGCGGTTGCTGTATGTTGGCCGGGTCAAACGCCCGCCCCGCTTCGCATGCAGAAATACCGCTCCGACATCGACGGCATGCGTGCGATCGCGGTTTCGACCGTGGTGCTCGGCCACGCGCATGTGCCGGGCTTCGGCGCGGGCTTCCTGGGCGTCGACATCTTCTTCGTGATCTCAGGCTTTCTGATCACCAACATCCTGCTCAAGAGCGACGGCACGCTCGGCCAGGACATTCTCAAATTCTACGACCGGCGCGTGCGGCGCATCGCGCCCGCGCTGGTGCTGGTGCTGCTTGCCTGCACGGTGGCCGCGTTCGTTCTGTTCTCGCCGTTCGAGCTGCGCGAGTTCGTGCGCACCCTGCTCGCGGCCACGGGCTTCGTCTCCAATCTCTATTTCATGCAGGACACGGACTATTTCCTGCCGCGCTACGAGACGCCGCTGCTGCATCTGTGGTCGCTCGGCGTGGAGGAGCAGTTCTACATCCTCTATCCGCTCTTCCTGTGGGTGATGACGCGCTATGCCAGGCGGTTTCTCACACCGGCACTGATCGTGTTGTTTCTCGTGTCGCTCACGATGTCGGAACTGACCGGCGAGCATCACACGCGCGAGGCATTCTATTTCACCCTTTGGCGCGCATGGGAGCTGACGCTCGGCGCGCTGGTGGCATTGCATCCCTTGCGCCGCGCCCTGCCCCAATGGTTGGTCGAGGGTCTGGCGGCGTTAGCGTTGGCCGCGGTGATCGCGCCGGTATTCCTGTTCGACCTTCAGACATCGTGGCCCGGGCTGCACGCGCTCATCCCTTGCGCCGGAGCCGCGATCCTTCTTCTTCTGCATGAAGACCGGCGCAGCGCCGTGAGCCGATTGTTGAGTCTCAGGCTGATGGTGGGGATCGGTCTTATCTCCTATTCGCTTTATCTCTGGCACTGGCCGCTGTTCGAG
>CAZCJI010000526.1:0-2063 GCA_964498625.1 uncultured Rhizobium sp. | reverse complement strand
CTTTGACGAGGCTTAGACGGCTTGTTTTTGGCATCTGCGAAGGACTGCAGGGCAGGGTATATATACCATGCCCTGCACACTATCTCCCTGTGTCGTCTATCGGGTTTGCTGCGGCTGGATCTTAGTGACGATGCCGAGGGTATATATACCATCGGCATCGTCGGTCTTTGCTCGATGGTATCGCGCTTCTGCAAGGGTATATATACCATTGCAGAAGCTCGAACGCTTAAAGCCTGTCGAGCTGGTTCTTTGTCCGAAATATGTATACAAATATCGGACAGGAGAATTCGGGAACGTGGCAAAATCTGACGTAAGAACAAGGATTTATGGCAGGATAACCGCCAGCCCCCCTGGGCGAATCTGGGGGGTGGGTGATTTCGACGATTTTGGCCCGCCTGAGACCGTTGGCAAGGTTCTCCAGCGGCTGGCCGCGGCTGGCGCCCTCCGGCGTATCGATCGGGGTCTTTACGACCGTCCCCGCATCAACAAGCTAACCGGCAAATCCGCCACCGCTGACTATCGCGCGATCATCGAGGCTGTCGCCCGACGGGATAAGACGCGCGTACTGGTAGACGGAATGACCGCAGCCAATGACCTCGGCTTAAGCGAGGCCGTGCCTGGACGCGTCATCGTCCACAGCGATGCACGGCTCAAGCCTATCCGGTTGGAGAATCTGACGATCACCTTCAAACCCACATCCGCCAGCAAATTGTATTGGGCTGGCCGTCCGGCCATGCGGGTGGTGCAAGCTCTGCATTGGCTGAAGCCAAAGCTTGAAAGCATGGAAGAGCGCCAGCGCATCAAGCGCCGTATCTCTGCGCTCCTGTCCGATCCGAAGACCGGCCCCGCGCTACGCAAGGACTTGTCCGCCGGCATCTCAGCCCTACCGGCCTGGATGCAGGACTTCTTGCGTGAACTGCCCATTCCCAACCACGCTTCAATCGGCAAATCGTCCAACACGAAGGCAATGAAAAGGCCTGGAAAGACATCCTCAGCATGAACGCCGCCTATCAGGCGATCATCGGCGCCAGCGACGACGACCGTCGCGGTCTGTTTCTTGCCGCGGCGGCTCGTATCGGCACCACAGTCCAGAACATCGAGAAGGATTTCTGGGTCTGCTGGACACTCGACGCGTTATTCCATCGCCTCCCGGCTGGCGGACCACGCCTCCTCTTCAAAGGAGGCACATCGCTATCAAAAGGCTTCGGACTGATCTCCCGATTTTCGGAAGACATCGATGTCACTGTATTCCGTGACGACCTGAACGAGGGTACGACGTTCGCGGAGCTTGAACAGCTCGGACGAAAGAAGCGCGATGTGCGGCTCGACGCCATCAAAGCTGCCTGCCAGGAGTACATTGGAGATAAGTTGCGCACCGAGCTGGGCGCGCACGCGCGCGCGACCATGGAGGCGGCGGGAAAGGATCCGGCAAAGCTCACTGTCGTTCTCGACGACGACGATCACGACAGGCAAAGCCTCCTGATCCACTACCCGAGCGCGGTCGATCCATCCGACTATGTCACGGCCTCTGTAAAGATCGAGTCGGGTGCGAAGTCGGCGCTCGACCCGCACGAAGCACGCACCATCGTTCCGTATGTCGGTCCCGATTTTGCGGGCGGAGACTCCTTGGCCGTGCCAAGCGTAACGACGATCGATCCGGGCCGTACGTTCATGGACAAAATATTGATCCTCCATGGGCTCATTTTCTATTTTGTCGCCAAGGGCGTGTTGCGAGGCAATGGACGCATGTCGCGCCATTACTACGATGTGCAT
This sequence comes from uncultured Rhizobium sp., assembly GCA_964498625.1. GTDB lineage: Bacteria > Pseudomonadota > Alphaproteobacteria > Micropepsales > Micropepsaceae > Rhizomicrobium. The sequence goes on along the minus strand of CAZCJI010000526.1, from coordinate 290 downwards.
CGCCTTATGCAGGAAGAAATTGGGGAAACGACCTGCGCAAACGATGCCCTGATCGAAGACTGTGTCAGGCACGCTAAGATGTTTTTCTATCGCGGCAATACCGGTCTTGACGTTGCCAAGCGTGGCTCATTCCGCCTTCGTCCCACAAAGGCCATGTTAGACCCGCTTCGGCAGGATTACGCCGCGATGGCCCCGATGATCTTCGGCAGCGCGCCGACATTTTCCGCGGTCATCGACAGTGTTGCGCGTGCCGAAGACCCGTTGAATAGGCCCAAGTAAATGGCGCTGAT
>CAZCJI010000525.1:0-2065 GCA_964498625.1 uncultured Rhizobium sp. | reverse complement strand
CAGACGACATGATTGATGGAGGTGCAGAGCGTGTGGCGATAGCCGCGATAACACAGACACGCGGGCAGCGCACCCTGGCTCACCACATAGTCATAGGCGAGCTTGTCGAGATATTCCGTCGTGACGCCCGGTTTCACCTTCGGCGCGATGAGATCGAGCACCTCGGCCGCAAGCCTTCCGGCCCGGCGCATGCCCTCGAAATCCTCGGGCCCGTGCAGGGCCACCTGGAAATGGGCGCGCTTGGTGGCTTCGAAGATGCTGGGATCGGGAACTGTCGTCATGGGACTGATATAGTCCGGCGGAAGGATTTCTCAAACCTTTTCCCTGCCTCAATCGCCGACCGCGACGCGATAGCGATAGACCATCTGCCCGCCCTGCCAGCCGCTGAACAGCAACAGCAGGACGGTCAGGCCCGAAAGCCAGAGATAGTCGTGCGACCCGGCCTCGGCGCCGGCCCGGTAGCGCAGATACAAGTCGGCGATCGAAACACCCGACATCGCGAGGTTGGCGCCCAGATGCCACCACGCCGCACTGAGGTCGCGGATTTTCGGTTCCACAAGGAAATCGATGAAACCGATCGTACCCGCGAAGACGGAAACGAAGATGCCCGCGCCGATCAGCCAGAACGCCGCGCGCGCCCAGAACGGATCCTGTGTCGCCGCATAAGCCAGATCGGACGCGAACGCGCCGGTGTAGTAGCCGATCACGAACGGCACCAGCATCACATGGATGGGGTGGCCCGCGATCTGGACGGTGGAGCGGGGATTCATGTGTCTATCCATTTTCTTGAGAACGCATTGCATGGATGCCCGTTCCGGCGGGAACAAATTCAGTGCTAGAAAGTCCTCATGCAGACCATTCCCACCGCGGCCGTTCTCGTCATCGGCGATGAAATCCTCTCCGGCAGGACGCAGGACACCAACACGAACTACATCGCGAAGTTCCTGGGCTCGCTCGGCATCGATCTGAAGGAAGCGCGCGTCGTTCCGGATGTCGAAGATGAGATCGTCACCGCGCTCAATGCGCTGCGTGCGCGTTACACCTATGTGTTCACCACCGGCGGCATCGGGCCGACGCATGACGACATCACCGCCGATGCTGTGGCCAAGGCGTTCGGCGTCGGCATCGACTATCATCCCGAGGTGCTCGCGATGCTGGCGGCGCGCTATGCCAACCCGGCCGACTTCAACGACATGCGCAAGCGCATGGCGCGCATTCCCTTAGGCGCGGAACTCGTGCGCAACTCGGCGTCCGTCGCGCCCGGGATTCACATCGGGAACGTGTTCGTCATGGCCGGCGTGCCGATGATCATGCGCGCGATGCTGGAAGACATCGCGCCCCGGCTGCAACGCGGCGCGGTCGTGCATTCCCAGACCGTGCAGGCGCGCATCGCGGAAGGAAAGATTGCGGCCGGTTTGCAAACTATTCAGAAAAATTTTCCGGATCTGGCGCTCGGTTCTTATCCATATTACCGGGAAGACGGTTTTGGCGTTCAGCTGGTCGCGCGCGGTCGCGATGCGGCCCAGGTGGAAAAGGCCGCAAACGCCATAGAATCTCTCATTCGCGACGAAGGCGCCGAACCTCAGCGCATTTCGATTTAAATAGTTTACGGTGACAAACCGACAGTTTTGTGTATGCTGAATTTCAGGCCAGAAAGGCGTCGCCATGCACGATGCCGGGCTGCGTTGTGGTGGGGTTGCCATGAAGATCACCAGTATCGTGGGCGCGGCAGTGGCGGTCATTGTCGTCGCAGCGGGTGTCGCGGTCGCGGGCAACTTCTCCTCCAGCCATCTGACCGATTACGACTCGCCCGGCACGCATCAGTTCTATGTGTGGTGCGCCGGCTCGACCGATCACCTGGCGACCGAATACGGATCCTCCGCCAGCGACGCGCAGACCAAGCTCTATAACGAGAACAAAAAGGCCGGCCATTCGACCTGCTGGCCTGTGTGGCAAGGCCGTCTGAAGGGCTGAGTCATTTCGCGCGGTTGAGCACGGCAATGCGCGCGATCAATTCCTGTTTGTAGGACGCATCGGGCGGCGCCTCATCGTAGAGGCATTTCCA
>CAZCJI010000524.1:0-2068 GCA_964498625.1 uncultured Rhizobium sp. | reverse complement strand
GCGAACGATATCCGCCTGCTGGGCTCCGGTCCGCGCTCGGGTCTCGGCGAGCTATAGCTGCCGGAGAACGAACCCGGCTCCTCGATCATGCCGGGTAAGGTGAACCCGACTCAGTGCGAGGCCGTGACGCAGGTCTGTACCCGCATCTTCGGCAACCACGCGACGGTGACGTTCGCGGACAGCCAGGGCCATTTCGAACTCAACGTCTACAACCCCGTGATGGCGTATTCCTTCCTGCAAAGCGTGCGTCTGATGGCAGATTCGGCGATAAGCTTCACCGAGCACTGCGTCGTCGGCATCGAGCCGCGCCGTGACAACATCAAGGCGGGGCTTGAGCGTTCGCTGATGCTGGTGACGGCGCTGGCGCCCAAGATCGGCTACGACGCGGCGGCGAAGATCGCCAAGACCGCGCACAAGAACGGCACGACCCTGAAAGAAGAAGCACTCAAGACCGGTCTTGTGACGGCGGAAGAGTTTGATCGGATCGTCCGCCCGGAAGATATGATTCATCCGAAGTGAGCGGACTAAAAAAGCGCTCCTTCTCTCTCTCCGGCCATCGCACCAGCGTGGCGCTGGAAGAGGAATTCTGGGCGATCATCGATACCGAGGCGAAACGCGCAGGCCAGAGCGTTGCCGCCTTTGTGTCAGGAATAGACCGGGCACGGGGCGACAGGCCGCTGGCCAGTGCGCTAAGGCTCGCCGCGCTTGCGGCGGCAAAATCGACCCCCTAACCTGTTGCTGACACAAGGCTGTCAGCATGATGGCAGTAGAACCCACCCGACACTCGGGAGAAACACGCATGATCACGCTTTATCACCGCCCGCAGACACGCTCCGGCAGCATCGTCTGGCTGCTCGAAGAACTCGGCGCACCCTATGAAACCAAGATCGTTGCATCGCTGCGGGGCCCGGATGGCAAGGGCGAACGCGACCCATCCAATCCGCACCCGCACGGAAAGGTGCCGGTGATTACCGATGACGGCCACACGATCTTCGAGAGCGGCGCGATTGCGCTCTACCTCACCGACAAATTCCCGAAAGCGAAGATGGGCCCGCTGGCCGGCGAGAAGATGCGCGGCGAATATCTCTCGTGGCTGTTCTATCGCCCCGGTGTGATGGAGCCAGCCTTCATGGAGCGCCGCATGGGTTTCGCGCATGTCTTCGGCGCGATGGGCTGGGGCACGCCGGAGGAAGTCGAGCAGGTGATCAACGATCATTTGTCGAAGAACAAATATTTTCTCGGTGATGAGTTCTCCGCGGCCGACATCATGGTTGGCGGCGGGGTGTTCTTCATGACCCAGTTCAAGATGATGGCGGAGACGCCGGTGACGAAGGAATACGTCGCGCGCATCACAGCACGTCCGGCATTCGCCAAGATGATGCAGGGGTAGTGGCCTCAAGCAGCGAAGCGGTAGGCCAAAGATAAATGGCTGAAATCGTAAACCTCAGGCGTGCGCGAAAGGCGAAAGGCCGTACGGAGAAAGACCGCGCGGCCGACGCCAACCGCGCCAAATTCGGCACGGCGAAGTCGGAGCGCGATCTCGCCAAGGCGCGCGTCGATAAGGCTGGACATGATCTGGACGCACAGCGACTGGATCGTGATAAAGATGGGGCATGAACAAAGGCCCCTTTAGCGGACTTCTTGTTGTCGATCTCACCCGCGTTCTGGCGGGACCGTATTGCGCGATGATGCTCGCCGATATGGGTGCGCGCGTGATCAAGATCGAGCCGCCGGTGAAGGGCGACGACAGCCGCCACTATGGGCCGTGGCTCAAATCGAAATCCGGCAAGGTGAAGTCGGGATATTTCATCAGCGTCAATCGCGGCAAGGAATCCATCGCGCTCGACCTGAAAATCGATGCGGACCGCAAAGTGTTCGAGGCCCTGCTCTCCCGCGCCGATGTGCTGATCGAGAATTATCGCGGCGGCACGATGGAAAAGCTCGGCTATGGCTATGACGCGCTGAAGGACAAACATCCAAAGCTGATCTATGCGGCGGTGTCGGGCTTCGGCCACACCGGGCCTTATGCGAAACGTCCCGCCTACGACATGATCGCACAGGCGATGGG
>CAZCJI010000523.1:0-2084 GCA_964498625.1 uncultured Rhizobium sp. | reverse complement strand
TCGGCTACGCCACGCTCTATGGCGACATGTGCGGCGGCTACAATGTGCTGAAGGATGTCTACAAGACGGAGGTGTTCCGGCTTTCGCACTGGCGCAATGCCTATCATCCGCATGGCGGCCTCGGGCCCAAGGGCCGCGTGATCCCGGAACGCATCATCACCAAGCCGCCGAGCGCCGAGTTGCGCGAGAACCAGAAGGATCAGGATTCGCTGCCGCCCTACGACATCCTCGACGGCATTCTCGAATGCCTGGTCGAGAACGAGATGACGTTCGAGGCGACCTGTGCCAAAGGCTATCACCCCGCAACGGTGAAACGCATCGAACAGTTATTGTACGTCTCCGAATACAAGCGCCGCCAGGCCCCGCCCGGCGTGAAGATCACCCGCAAGAACTTCGGCCGCGACCGCCGCTATCCGATCACCAATGCGTTCCGGGACGCGCGCGATCTATGACCACGCTCGTCCGTTTCGCACCGTCGCCCACGGGATTGCTGCATGTCGGCAACGCGCGCACGGCTGTCGTCAACTGGCTGTTCGCGCACAAGACCGGCGGCAAGTTCTTTCTGCGCATCGACGACACCGATACTGAGCGCTCCAAACCGGAATACGAGGCGGCGATTATCGAGGATCTCGCGTGGCTTGGTCTGAGCCACGATCTCTTTGCGCGGCAGATGGAGCGCGTGGACGCGCATCAGGCAGCCGCCGACAAACTGAAAGCGAGCGGGCGGCTTTATCCCTGCTACGAAACCGCGGCAGAACTCGACCGCCGTCGCAAGCGCCAGATCGCGATGCACAGGCCGCCGGTTTATGACCGCGCCGCGCTCGCGCTGACCGATGCCGACCGCGCGAAGCTGGAGGCCGAGGGTCGCACGCCGCATTGGCGCTTCAAGCTCAGTCAGGCCAAAGTGAAATGGCGCGACCTGATCCGTGGCGAGGTCGAGATCGACACCGCCCATCTCTCCGATCCCGTTCTGATCCGCGAAGATGGGCGCTTTCTCTACACGCTGCCCTCTGTCGCCGACGACATCGACTTTGCAGTCACGCATATCGTGCGCGGCGAGGATCATGTCACCAACACCGCGGCGCAGATCGAGATTTTCGAGGCGCTCGGCGCGCGCGTGCCGGAGTTCGTGCATTTCCCGCTTCTGATCGGAAGCGGCGGCGAGGCGCTATCGAAACGCATCGGCTCGCTGTCGTTGCGCGAAATCCGCGAGGGCGGCATCGAGCCGCTCGCACTCGATTCCTATCTGGCCAAGACCGGCACGTCCGATCCGGTCGAGTTGCGCGGTTCGCTGGACGCGCTGGCGCAGGAATTCGATTTCGCGAAGATCGGCCGCGCGCCCGCGCATTTCGATCCCAAGGAACTGGAGGGCCTGAACGCGAAACTGCTGCACGGCCTTGCCTATGAAGCGGTCGCGCCGCGTCTTCAGGCAATGGGTATCGAGGGCGGCGCGCCGTTCTGGGATGCGGTGAAACCGAATCTCACGCGACTGTCCGATGCGGCCGATCTCGCGACCCTCGTCACGGGCCCCGTAACGCCGGTAATCGAAGACGTTGCGTTCATCGCCAAGGCAGCCGAGTTTCTTCCCGCCGAACCCTGGAGCGAAGAAACCTGGGGTGCGTGGACCAAATCCGTCGGCGCTGCGACGGGCGCGAAGGGAAGGGCGCTGTTCCATCCGTTGCGCCTCGCGCTCACCGGCCGCGAACATGGGCCGGAGCTAAAAAAATTACTTCCGCTGATCGGCCGCGCGAAGGCTCTGGCCCGGCTCAAGGGGGAAGTCGCGTGATGGCGCTCTGCGACATTTGCTGTAGGCGCTGTAACGGCTGAGGCCTGGCTGGTCCGCCTTCGCCGGACCGCCCCCCAAATTTCCCGCCACCCCACTTGAAAGATAGGTTTATATACCTATATATGCGGCGAGTGCCTCAAAACCGGGAAAAACATATGGAATTCAGTCTCATAATTATCTGTGGTGTGCAAAACGCTGCCAAAATTAAAAACGAATACCGGGTGTGGAAATGAATGAACCCAGAAAGCGCGGTGGACAGCCCGGAAATACCAACGCATGGAAGACCGGGAGGCATAAC
>CAZCJI010000522.1:0-2084 GCA_964498625.1 uncultured Rhizobium sp. | reverse complement strand
GCCCTCGCGTATCGGCTTGATGCTCGACATGACGCTCAAGGATCTCGAGCGCGTTCTGTACTTCGAGAACTACATCGTCACCGAGCCGGGCCTGACACCGCTCAAGGACCGTCAACTGTTGACGGAAGACGAGTACTACAAGGCGCAGGACGAATACGGCAACGACGGCTTCACCGCCATGATCGGCGCCGAGGCGATTCGCCTGCTGCTGCAGGGTATCGATCTTGAAAAGCTGCGCGACGATCTGCGTGTCGAGATCGCGGGCTGCAACGGCGGCGAAAAGCCGAAGAAGCTCGTCAAGCGCCTGAAGGTCGTCGAGGCGTTCATCGATTCCGGCAACCGTCCGGAGTGGATGATCCTGACCGTCGTTCCGGTGATCCCGCCGGAGCTGCGTCCGCTCGTGCCGCTGGATGGCGGCCGCTTCGCGACATCAGACCTGAACGATCTCTATCGCCGCGTCATCAACCGCAACAACCGTCTGAAGCGCCTGATCGAACTCAAGGCGCCGGACATCATCGTGCGCAACGAAAAGCGCATGTTACAGGAATCCGTTGACGCGTTGTTCGACAACGGCCGCCGCGGCCGCGTCATCACGGGCGCCAACAAGCGTCCGCTGAAGTCGCTCGCCGACATGCTGAAGGGCAAGCAGGGCCGCTTCCGCCAGAACCTGCTCGGCAAGCGCGTCGACTATTCCGGCCGTTCGGTGATCGTGGTCGGTCCCGAACTCAAGCTGCACCAGTGCGGCCTGCCAAAGAAGATGGCGCTCGAACTCTTCAAGCCGTTTATCTATGCGCGGCTTGAGGCGAAGGGCTTCAGCCAGACCGTCAAACAGTCCAAGAAGCTGGTCGAGAAGGAGAAGCCGGAAGTCTGGGACATCCTCGAAGAGGTGATCCGCGAACATCCGGTGCTGCTCAACCGCGCGCCGACGCTCCACCGCCTCGGCATTCAGGCGTTCGAGCCGGTGCTGATCGAAGGCAAGGCGATCCAGTTGCATCCGCTGGTCTGCACCGCCTTCAATGCGGACTTCGACGGCGACCAAATGGCCGTGCACGTCCCGCTGTCGCTTGAAGCGCAGCTGGAAGCGCGCGTGCTAATGATGTCGACCAACAACATCCTCTCACCCGCGAACGGCAAGCCGATCATCGTGCCGACGCAGGACATCGTTCTCGGCCTCTATTATCTGAGCCAGGAGCGCAAGGGTGAGCCGGGCGAAGGCATGACCTTCAACGACATCGGCGAGATCGAGCACGCGTTGTTCTCGGGCTCGGTCACGCTGCATGCCAAGATCAAGGCGCGCTACAGGACCGTGGACGAGAACGGCAACCCGATCGTGCGCCGCGTGGAATCCACGCCGGGCCGCATGATGATCGCGGAGATCCTGCCGCGCAGCCCGAAGATTCCGTTCGAGCTTGTGAACCGCCTTCTGCGCAAGCAGGAAGTGTCTCACGTCATCGACGAGGTCTATCGTCACTGCGGTCAGAAGGACACGGTGCTGTTTGCCGATGCGGTGATGGGTCTGGGCTTCCGCGAAGCGTGCAAGGCCGGCATCTCGTTCGGCAAGGACGACATGGTCGTGCCCGACACGAAGACCAAGCTGATCGACGAAACGCGTCACCGCGTGCGCGAGTACGAGCAGCAGTATCAGGACGGTCTGACCACCGACAAGGAGAAGTACAACCTCGTTGTCGATACCTGGTCGAAGTGTACCGATCTGGTCGCGGCGGAAATGATGAAGGAAATCTCGAAGGAGAAGATCGACCCGAACACGGGCCGCGTCGTCGAGATGAACTCCATCTATATGATGTCGCACTCCGGCGCGCGCGGCAGCCCGCAGCAGATGAAGCAGCTGGCCGGTATGCGCGGGTTGATGGCGCGTCCGGATGGCTCGATCATCGAGACGCCGATCCTGTCGAACTTCAAGGAAGGCCTCACCGTGCTCGAGTACTTCAACTCGACCCACGGCGCCCGCAAGGGTCTGGCCGACACCGCGCTGAAGACGGCGAACTCGGGCTATCTCACCCGCCGTCTCGTCGACGTGGCGAACGACTGCATCATCACGGCGGAAGATTGCGGCACCAAGAAGG
>CAZCJI010000521.1:0-2093 GCA_964498625.1 uncultured Rhizobium sp. | reverse complement strand
GAAGACCCGATGGAGGTCGAGGCGTCGAAATACGATCTCTCCTACATCAAGCTCGACGGCTCGATCGGCTGCATGGTGAACGGTGCCGGTCTCGCGATGGCGACGATGGACATCATCAAGCTCTATGGCGAGGAGCCCGCGAACTTCCTCGATGTCGGCGGCGGCGCGAGCAAGGAGAAGGTGACGGCAGCGTTCAAGATCATCGTCTCCGATCCGAACGTGAAGGGCATTCTGGTCAACATCTTCGGCGGCATCATGAAATGCGACATCATTGCTGAAGGCATCGTCGCGGCCGCGCGCGAGATCTCGCTTTCCGTGCCACTGGTCGTGCGTCTCGAAGGCACCAACGTCGAGTTAGGCAAGAAAATCCTCGCCGAGAGCGGCCTGCCCATCGTCTCGGGCTCGGACCTCGCCGACGCCGCTCAGAAGATCGTCAAAGCGGTGAAGGGCTGAGAATGTCTCGTGCCGCGATCCTTGCGACATTGATCGCGCTCGTTGTTTTCGCTTCGGTGGGAAGAGCGATCGCGCAAGTCGAAACGGTCGTCATTACCGCGAGTACTCTTTCTGCGGAACAAGGAGCGCTCTACAAAAAATACGACGCGCGACTGACTCCTGCGGGCAAGATCTTCGTAAAGAATGCGGGGCGGCGCGTGGATTTGGGCACACTACCCGTCGATGCAGTGCATCGCGAAGCGGCGCGTAACTGCGAAAAGGCGTTTGCCCATTGTACAGGCGATGAAAGCAACGTGCTGGCGTTTCTCATGCTCGGCGCGAGCTTGACGTTCGACCCAACGGAAACTTCGCGCCTGCTCAAAGGTATTCCCAAATCTGTTCTGGACCGCGCCGCCGCGAAATCGGGACAGCTAATAGAAAAGGGGGACACAAACGGCGCCACTGCGGTATTTATGGCCGCTTTGCCACCGGACCGGCGTGCATTGTTGATGCGGATGAAAGAACAAAACGAGGAAATTCGCAGCGCTCTATCCCGACTGGCGAACGAGATAAAGTCATGACGAAGGCCGCGTATCCCGCTTTTGCGTTGTTGGCGTTCGCGTTTGTAGCGAGTCCCGCATTCGCGGTCGATGCAAATGCGCCGGAGCAGTGCATTACGGGGCCGGTCGAGAAGACGTATGGCGGCACGACATGGTTGGTCGTGGGTTGCAGCGACGGCAAGAGCCTTGTGTTTGTCGCGAAGGAAGGCGGGAAGGCCGCGCCGTTCGAATTCGACCTGACCTTCACCGGCAACGATTACGATCTCGCCGGCCACGGCAAAGGCGACCGCAAATATACCGACGCCGCCTATGCCGATCTGCAGAAGCTGACGGGCAAGGATGTGCTCGATCTGCTCAACGCGACCAAGGCTGTGAAACCGAAATGAAGCAGGTCGCCGCATTGGCCCTCACGGTCGCAGCTTCGACATTTCTGGCGCTCACTCCCGCGCGTGCCGACAAGACACTCGACCTGTTCCGCACATTCTGCGCTGAGAACAATGTCGATACTGCCAAAGCTCTGACCGCAGCGGATAAAGCAGGCTGGATGCCCATACCGGCCTCGCTGCTCGCCAAGCTCAACGACGATCTTCACATGACGGGAGCGCAGGGGCGCATCACATCGGGTTCCGACGGCATATTTATGCTGGTCACGACCAATGGAAATGTAACGATGGACCGGATCACGGGGCGCGTTTGCGCGGTGGCGGCCGTTGCCGCTGTTACTACCACTCCCGACGATTTCGATAAGCAGGTTTCCGATTTCGCCGGTGTTGCCCCTAGCCCAAAATCGTCAGAAGGTTTCGTCATCTATGCATGGCGCGCGGGTGCCGACCACCACGTGCCGGTTCCGCTTGATGCGGGCAGTGTAAAATCCGCGATTGCTGACGGAGCACTTCAAGTCCTCATGACAAAGCGCGAAGAAAAAATTCTGATGATCATGATGATTGTACCGATCGCGTTTCCCGAAGCTGCGCCAGCACCCAAAACCGAAAATTCTAAATAGGAAGCCCATGTCCATCCTCGTCGACAAGAACACCAAAGTCATCTGCCAGGGCTTCACCGGCAACCAGGGCACGTTCCATTCGGAGCAGGCCATCGCCT
>CAZCJI010000520.1:0-2129 GCA_964498625.1 uncultured Rhizobium sp. | reverse complement strand
CGATATCGCGCGCACGCAACGAAGCGGCGGCTTCCAACCCAATGAAGCTGGCACCAACAATTACGGCGCGACGTGCGCCCTTCGTCGCCGCGATGATGGCTCGGCAGTCGGCCATCGTGCGCAATGCAAAGACATTCGATTGTGACCCGCCCGGAATATTGAGGCGCACGGGTTCTGCGCCGGTGGCCAGCAGCAAGCGATCATAGGAGATTTCCTCTCCACCGGCCGTGTGGACAAGATGCGCACTGGTATCGATGGATACAATTTCGGTCTTCAGCCGCAGATCGATATTGACGTCTTTATAGAAGTTCGCCGTCTGCAGCGGCATCCAGTCTTCCTGAGCGGTGCCGGCGAGATAATCCTTGGAGAGATTGGGCCGATCAATCGGCAGATCGACGTCGTTGCTGAGCATGACGATGCTTCCCTGGAAATCCAGCCGACGAAGCATCTCGGCCGCGGCATAGCCTGCGGCACCTCCACCAACGATGACGATCTTTTGTGGCGCGATTGGATCGGCCACGCGCTCCGGCTTTTCCGTAGACCGCTTTTCCCGAACGAAGACTTTCCCTTCCTTCTGTTCTACGTCCCAGACAGCGAGCGGAGCAAACGCAGGCGCGTGCATCGCTTCGCCGCTTCGCAGACTGAAACAAGCGTGATGCCAAGGGCAGCGAATGGTGTCGCCCACCACAAGCCCTTTTGCGAGCGGTCCCTGATAGTGCGTGCAATGCGCGTCGATGGCGAAGATTTCGGAATCTGATTTGGCAAGCAAAACGTCCCGATCGCCGACATGACCAAGCAGCTTGCCGCCTTCAAAATCCGCAATTGCAACACCCAAAGTCAGGTCCGGTGTGCTCGGCTTTAAATCTTCTTCCATTGTTGATCTCCTTGTGGAGTGCAATGTCCGCAAACGGAATTCAAGCGCCCGGTTTCTCGCAACGCACGGTCAGCGGATGCTGGTCGAGCGATTCCTCGCCATTTAATAGAGTGCGTGACCAACATCAGGCCCTTCTTCGCACGATTATCGCGCTAATTTCCAGGAACGACGGATTTATCCTCGACGATCTTGATATCTGTGGATTTGGCGGATGCGTTCGTTCCCTGCGCATCGATCACGCCTGCAGGATATTCGTAACGACATCGCCATTGCCATTTGTTAGTCCCCGATTGCCGGTGGAGCGAGAAACCGGAGCCAATGTCGCCATCCGGAATGAGTCACGTAGGCGACCGCGCCGGGCACGGCCAACTCAACCGTTGTGCCGCTACCTTTTGTGCCGCTGATCTTGAGTTTGGCCTGAATGCGGCGTGCGCGCTCCTGCATGCCAATGAGACCGTAATGTCCTACGCGACCGCCACCTTCGAGAGCGACCGCGTCGATGCCGATTCCGTCGTCAGACACATGCAATAGAAGTAAGTTTCGGCCATAAGTAAGTCGAGCCTCTACATTGTTGGCGCGCGCGTGCCTGACGGCATTCCAGATCGCCTAAAAGCCAATGCTTGCGATCTCCTCACGCACGACGGGATGAAGATCGCGCAGCGCGCCGTCTTCCTTGAACGCAAAAGTGGGGACGGAAAGCGCGCCGGTGCTCTCCGCGGCGGAAGCAAAAGTTTCCTTCAGGCTCGGCGCACCTGTCGCACCACGAATGTCGCGCACACGGTTGCGGCCGTCGGCAAGAACGGCATCCGCCTTCTCGAGTTCCTTCTCGATGAGATCGTGCGCGGGCTCGGTATTAGGCATCGTATCGAGAATATTTTGAAAGCGCAGAACGAGTGCCTGGAACCCCTGCAGCAGCGTGTCGTGTAGCTCGCGCGCTATCCTGACGCGCTCGGCTTGGCGCTCGATGAGCCTCGCTTCGACTTGTGACGTCGCGTAGCGAACGCGCATAGTGAGTGCCAGCCAGAGCAGGACAGCGGCGGCGCCTGCCGACGCTAACCGAAACCAGAGAGTCTGGTAGAATGCCGGCTGGATGGTGAACCGGATGGAATCGCCGACCGGACTCCAAACCCCGCTGTTGTTGCTCGCCTTGACCTGAAAGGTGTAGTCGCCCGGTGCAAGATTCATGAAGAAAGCGGCTCTGCGCGCGCCGACATCCTGCCAGAACTGACGAAAGCCCATCGCCAGCGCCAGCACG
>CAZCJI010000519.1:0-2129 GCA_964498625.1 uncultured Rhizobium sp. | reverse complement strand
ATTTCGGCACGTCGTTCTTCAACCCGGCGGGCGGCGGCGATCCGATCCTCTACCAGCATCTGTTCTGGTTCTTCGGTCACCCCGAAGTGTACATCCTGATCCTTCCGGGCTTCGGTATGATCAGCCACATCATCGCGACGTTCTCGAAGCGTCCGGTGTTCGGCTATCTCGGCATGGCCTATGCGATGGTGGCGATCGGCTTCATCGGCTTCCTGGTGTGGGCGCACCACATGTACACGGTGGGGCTCTCGGTCGACACGAAGGCGTATTTCGTCGCGGCGACCATGGTCATCGCGGTACCGACGGGCATCAAGGTGTTCAGTTGGATCGCGACGATGTGGGGCGGCTCGATCGAGTTCAAGACTCCTATGCTTTGGGCGATCGGCTTCGTGTTCCTGTTCACCGTTGGCGGCGTGACCGGCGTGGTGCTCGCCAATGCCGGCGTCGATGTCTCGCTGCAGGATACCTATTACGTCGTGGCGCACTTCCACTACGTGCTGTCGCTCGGTGCCGTGTTCGCGATCTTTGCCGGCTTCTATTTCTGGTTCCCGAAGATCACCGGCTACATGTACAGCGAGTTTCTGGGCAAGCTGCATTTCTGGATCACATTTATCGGCGTGAACGTCGCGTTCTTCCCGATGCACTTCCTGGGTTTGCAGGGCATGCCGCGCCGCTATGCCGACTATCCGGACGCGTTTGCGGGCTGGAACTATGTGTCGTCCCTTGGCGCGTTCACCGCGGGCTTCGGCGTGCTCATATTCCTGACGATGTTGGCGCAGGCCTTCATCGCCAAGCGCCGCGCCGGCGACAATCCGTGGGGTGTGGGCGCCACGACGCTGGAATGGACCGTTTCATCGCCGCCGCCGTTCCACACCTTTAACGACCTGCCGAAGGTCGTCTGAGGAGAGCCATGGCAACGGCCGACGTCCTTCACACTTCCCAGCCGACGGCCACGGTCGGCGACTTCTTCGCGCTGTTGAAGCCGCGCGTGATGTCGCTTGTCGTGTTTACCGGTCTGGCGGGAATCGTGATCGCGCCGGGCAGTGTCCATCCGCTTGTCGCTTTCACGGCGTTGCTTTGCATCGCCGTAGGGGCCGGCGCGTCGGGTGCGCTCAACATGGCCTATGACAGCGATATCGACGCGGTGATGTCGCGCACAGCCACGCGCCCGATCCCGATGGGCAAGATCGCGCGCAGCGATGTGCTTGGCTTCGGATATACGCTCTCCATCGCGTCGGTCGCGTTGATGTGGCTGTTCGTGAATGCCGCCGCTGCGGCATTGCTCGCGTTCACGATCTTCTCCTATGTCGGCGTCTATACGCTCTGGCTGAAGCGCCGCACGCCGCAGAACATCGTGATCGGCGGGCTTTCGGGCGCGCTGCCGCCGGCCATCGGCTGGGCCGCGGTGACGGGCGATCTGTCGCTCGCGCCGATCCTGCTCGTCGCCATCATCTTTCTGTGGACGCCGCCGCATTTCTGGGCGCTGTCGCTGTGGCGTTCCGAGGACTACGCCCGCGCCGGCGTGCCGATGCTGCCCGTGGTGCGCGGCAAGACCGCGACGCGCCGCCAGATCCTTGCCTATACCGCCGTGCTGATCCCGGTCGGCCTTGCCCCCGCCGCGATCGGCCTCGCCGGTCCGCTTTATCTCGCCTGCGCTGCCGGCATCGGTGCCTGGTTCGCCGTCGAGGCCGTCGCGGTCTTCCGCGAGACCGACGCGGTCAAGGAGCCCGCCGCCCACCGGCTGTTCCGCGTGTCGCTGATCTACATGTTCGCGCTGTTCGCCGCGCTGATCGCCGAGCGCTTGCTCCACATCGCGCCCTTTATCAGGCTCCTGTGAGGCGATGGCGATGAGCGACATCGACGACAAGGCCCGCCGCCGGCGCAACATCGCGTTGGCGCTGGCGCTGGGCGCGCTGGTTGTTCTGTTCTACATCATGACGATGGTGCGGGTTCACCCGTAGGAGAGGGTTTCAAGATGGCCAATACCGAGGTCAAGCACGACTATCACCTGGTCGACCCCAGCCCGTGGCCCATCGTCGGCTCGCTCGGCGCCTTCACGATGCTGATCGGCGCCGTGTTCTGGATGAACAAGAGCTACACCGGCTTCTTCGGACTTCCGGTCAACGGTC
>CAZCJI010000518.1:0-2134 GCA_964498625.1 uncultured Rhizobium sp. | reverse complement strand
ATGCGGATGCTCGAAGGTCGCGAGCACGCCCTCCCAGTCATGCTCGATCTCGAGCCGCATGTGATCGCGCACGACTTGAAGTCTGCGCCGCTCAAGATCGCTCACCACGTTCCTCCATCCACACGGATCACCTGTCCCGTGACATAGCTCGACGCATCGCTCGCGAGATAGAGCACCGTGCCCACGATCTCCTCGGGCCGGCCAAACCGCTTCAGGCCCAGGGACTGCTCATAAGTCTTGTTCTCGCGCCACACGGTCGACACATCGGTCAGGAAGGGTCCTGGCGCGATGCAGTTCACGCGCACCTTCGGCGCGAACGCCTTGGCAAGCGCGACGGTCATCGCGTTGATCGCGGCCTTGGCGCCGCCATAGGGGACCGTGTGCGGTTCCGGCTTGAACGCGGCGGTGCTCGAGAGGTTGATGATCGCGCCGCCCTGGCCCGCCATCATCGACTCGCCGATCAGCACCGACAACCGGAACGGCCCCTTGAAGTTCACATCGACGACCTTGTCGAACAGCGCCTCGGTCGTTTCCTTGAGCGACGGCGCCAGCGGCGACATACCGGCGTTGTTCACCAGCACATCGACCCGACCGAAATGCTTGAGCGCGGCTTCAGCCAGCCGGTCATTGTCGTCCCAGGCGCCGACGTGGGCCGCGACGGGGAGCGCGCGGCGGCCGAGCCTTTCGACCTCGCGCGCGACCTCTTCACAGGCCTCGAGCTTGCGGCTGGCAATGACGACATCGGCGCCGGCCTCTGCGAACGCCAGAACCATCTCCCGGCCGAGCCCGCGCGACCCGCCCGTGACGAGCGCAATCTTGTTGGAAAGGTTTTTTTTCAATGGGTTGTAGCCTTATGTTGAGAGAGCGCTATAGCTTGATATTTGAAATGCAATTCTCAACAATTTTCGTCCCAAGGCCACCCCGCGCCACGCTCAATCCCGCCAGGAACGTCTGTTCAAGGACTAGCCCCCATATCTTGTGCCTCTACAAGATCATGACAGTCGTTTTTCAGTTTGACGGGATCCCCCGCCCCCTCTCCCCCCTTTTCCTTCATTCAAACGGAAATGCTCTTGTCTCCAAACGCCATCGCCGCCGGTGCCTTCCGGCGCCGCGGGTACGATGAGAACATAAGAAGAACATTTCTATTCGTCAAGGGCCGGATGCCATTGACCTCGCGAGCATCCTGACAATCACCGAGGCTGCAAAGGTGAAGAGCGCCCCGCCAAGCCATACCCAATAGCCAGCGTGATAATGGCAGATCGGCACGTTGCCGGTATCGTCGTACCAATCGGTGAACCACCATGCCGTCGCGGCGAAGATCACGGCGAGCGCGCCAAGCCAGACCGGCGGACGCATCTCCAGCACCAGCATCGCACCGACAATCAGCACAAACACATTTGCGAACCACGCCGGCATATACGCCATGATCCCGAACCAGCCGAACGCGAGCACGAACCAGCCCTGGACGTGATCGTATCCGGGACGGCAGGTCGTGAAGACGGGAAGGAACAGCGATGCGGCCCACGTCACGAGCACGAGCAGACCGAGCCAGCGGCGCGTCGACACGCTCACCCGATCACCCCGGCATCTGCGCGAGGCGTGAGGCTTCCATCTCCGCCATGCGATCCTTCGCGCGCGCTTTCACGCTTTCGCTCTTGAGCTGGCCGCACGCCGCCATGATGTCGCGGCCGCGCGGCGTGCGCACCGGCGAGGCATAGCCGGCGCGGTTGACGACCTCGGCGAATTTCTCGATCTGCGCCCAGTCCGAACACTCATACGGCGCGCCGGGCCAAGGATTGAACGGGATCAGGTTGATCTTCGCGGGGATTCCCTTCAGCAGCCGCACGAGTTCCTTCGCATCGGCAAGGCTGTCGTTCACGCCTTTCAGCATCACATATTCGAAGGTGATGCGCCGCGCATTGGTGACACCGGGATAGTTGCGGCAGGCGTCGAGCAGATCATTGAGCGGATACTTCTTGTTCAGCGGCACGATCACGTCGCGCACTTCGTCGCGCACCGCATGGAGCGAGATCGCGAGCGACGAGCCGATCTCCTCGCCCGCTTTCCTGATCATCGGCACGACGCCGGCGGTGGAAAGCGTGACGCGGCGCTTCGACAGCGCGAGCCCGTCGCC
>CAZCJI010000517.1:0-2136 GCA_964498625.1 uncultured Rhizobium sp. | reverse complement strand
CCGCGGGTATGGACGATTACATTTCAAAACCATTCAAACCCTCGGAATTGTTGTCGGCGCTAGACAAAATCTCAGATCAAATCCTGTGCCCTGTCGTAGAGATAGCAGCAGCAGACAAACTCAGCGAACCAGCCGCGGTTCCAGATATAAAAGAACTCCCGGTGCTTGACCTGGAGCAGCTCGATACTTTCGAATCGGTGTTTTCCCGATCGAAGACCAGAACCTTTGCTTTGCTTTATATGGTCGATGTCGATGCACGGTTGGTGCTGATAAAAGAATATCGTCTCATGGAAGATTTTGAGGGCATCTCCCGACAAGCCCATATGATCGTCAGCACCGCGGGCAATTTAGGCGCCAAGCAGACGAGCGCGATAGCGCGCATCCTTGAGGTGTCTTGCAAAGAGACAGACCACGTGCGCTCCGATCGGCTGATCGCCAAGCTGCGAGCGTCTTGCGAACAATCGAGCCGTGAACTTCGGAGTTGGCTGAGGGCATACTGATCAACTTTGCTATGCTCGGCGCTTCTCAGTTTGAGATTCAGGGCTGAATCTCGTCGCATCGGTCGCAGAGAATGAACAATTGATCCGGGATGCCCCGGCCAACCTCCCAATGGAATCTGGACGAAACTTTCACGAGATTCTTTAGCGACTTTGCCATTTCATCGCCGGAATCTGGCGCGCTCCAAGCCACTGAACCGGACTGACCGCAGTTCGGGCATTTAATGGGAAGGATGGAGGCCTGGCGGTCGGACATGGCGCACTCTGCAATCGACGCGCCCCCGCGACGTAGCGGCGGACTTTATCAGGCAATTTTCTTTTTGTAAGGCTCGCGCAGCTTCGGCGGGTTTGCTGCGTCCTTGATAGCGCAAAGATACTCCACGCTCAGTAGTTCATCCGCGATGCCTGCGGCTTGTGCTAGCGACGCGCGGAGCGATTTGTACTGGCGGCAGAAGTTGCAATGGAAATACAGCCCCAGCACATGAAGGCGATTGTCCAGCTTCTTTGAGAACACGTTAGCAGCGCGTAAAGCGGCGCATATCTGTCGCATCGACGCGCTCATTTATTCCTTAGGTCGGCCTTGAAAGTATTATCGTTAAAGACGTGCTAACCATAAAAACAATCTAAGCGTGATCTCTATTGAACAGTCCGCACTTCGAGAAAGTGAAATGGTGCGTGGTCGAAGGTACGCAATCCGTTTTGGGGATATTAGAATTTTTATCACCTGGGGAGATTTCTTCCCGGGTCTGGGTTGGAGATGCCTCCATCCAAATAAGGACGCTTCCCATGAAACGCTTCTACATGATGACGACAGCGCTTGTCGGTCTTGCGATCGCGCAAGGTGCATCTGCTTCGCCCAATCCGCCGGCCGGTGCACCCACCACCGTCACGTCCCCGGTCGACCTCGGTGCCGCCGGTCACTTCGTGCTCTTGACGGAGACCGGAATTACCGATGTCGCCCCGTCTGTGGTCGTCGGCAGAGTCGGTACTAGCCCAATCACCGGCGCCGCCGATCTGTTGAGCTGCTCCGAGGTCACGGGAAATATCTATGCGGTAGATGCGGCTGGACCCGCGCCTTGCAGCATTATATCGCCTGTACGCTTGTCCAAGGCTATCGGCGCCATGAATACGGCCTATACCGACGCGGCCTCGCGCACCGCCACTACGACGGAATGGAACGCAGGTGAAATCGGCGGTCTGACAATTCCGCCTGGCGTCTATAGCTGGAGTTCGAATGTCAACATCCCCAGCGATATCTACCTCAACGGCAAGGGCCACGACGTCTGGATTTTCCAGGTCGCACAGAACGTCACACTCGCCAACGGAGTCTCTGTTCATTTGCAAGGCCATGCCAAGTCGAGGAACGTCTTCTGGCAAGTTGCGGGCGCGGTCACGCTAGGCACCACGTCGCATATGGAAGGCATCGTCCTGTCCAAGACCATGATAAGCGCGGCGACAGGCGCGGAAATTCACGGGCGCTTATACGCGCAGACGGCCGTGACGCTGCAGAAGACAACGCTTGTTCTGCCCAAGGGCGATCTGCCGCTCTAACACTTGATGCGGCGTGGCCTTCACGCGGATCCGCGTGAAGGCCACATCAGCGATGGCATTGCTGACCCGCCAACTCTTTTTCCTATTC
>CAZCJI010000516.1:0-2151 GCA_964498625.1 uncultured Rhizobium sp. | reverse complement strand
AGGCCTTCTTTCAGCCGCTCGAACAATGTGAGCGGGGGAGGGGCTTCGCCGAAATCTCTCATGCTGCGATCAGGTGATTGTCTTCGATGTGGGTGATGCGGACATCCGCGAATGTACCGGGTTCGTAACCCTCATGCTTCGAAAGGCCCAGCACGAGGGGCTTGGCAATCCCTTCACCCTGAGCTTGTCGAAGGGGGAGGGGACGCACCTTGACCGGCATGAAGCACGGCGTGCGGCCCAGCCCGGCCTTTTCCATCAGCAGGGTCTGCGTGGTGCCAACCAGCGCCGCGTTGCGTGCGGCAAGAGCGGCTTCACCCCTCGCGCGCAGGCGCGCGGCGCGTTCCTTGATAATTGCTCCGTTCAGCTGCGGCATACGCGCGGCAGGCGTGCCTCTACGTGCGCTATAAGGAAAGACGTGCAGGAAAGTCAGCCCCGCGTCGTCCACCAGCTTCAGGGAATTCTCGAACATCGCGTCGGTCTCGGTCGGGAAGCCCGCGATCAGGTCGGCGCCAAACGACGCATCAGGCCTGAGACGCCGCACCTCCTCGCAAAATGTAATCGTGTCCTTACGCGTATGGCGGCGTTTCATGCGCTTCAGGATCATGTCGTCACCGGACTGCGCCGAAAGATGGAAATGCGGCATCAGCCGCTCTTCTTTGGCAATCGCGTGCATGAGTTCCGGATCTGCCTCGATGGAATCGATGGAGGAGATGCGCAAACGCTTCACACCGGGAACGAGTTTCAAGATCTTTGAGACAAGCTGTCCAAGTGTCGGCTTGCCTGGCAGGTCCGCGCCATAAGCGGTGAGATCGACGCCGGTGAGAACGATCTCGGCAAAGCCCTTGTCCGTCAGGCGGCGTGCTTCCTCGACCACGGCTCCCATCGGCACGCTGCGCGAATTCCCACGGCCATAGGGAATGATGCAGAAGGTGCAGCGATGATCGCAGCCGTTCTGAACCTGCAGGAACGCGCGCGCGCGGCCGTCGAAACTGTCCACGAGCTGCGAGGCTGTCTCGCGCACAGAGATAATGTCGTTGACGCGCACGCGCTCTCCCAGGTCGAAATAAGAACGGGCATCGAGCTTCTCTTCATTGCCGAGCACGGCATCGATCTCGCCCATACTGGAATAGGTTTCAGGCTCGGTCTGCGCCGCGCAGCCTGTGACGATAATCTTCGCGGCCGGATTTTCGCGGCGCGCCTTGCGGATGGCCTGGCGTGACTGACGCACGGCTTCGGCGGTCACCGCGCAGGTATTAAAGATGATCGCGTCTTCCAGCCCCGCTTCGCCCGCGCGCGCCTTCACGGCCTCGGACTCATAGGCGTTAAGGCGGCAGCCGAACGTCACCACCTCGATCACGACGCGTAGGCTCCAAGATCGACATCGCCCTTGAACGACAATGTCGCCGGGCCGGTCATCAGAATGTGGCTGTCGCTTTCGCGCCATTCGATGGTGAGCGCGCCGCCGTCGAGCATCACTTCGACCTTGCGATCCGTCAGGCCACGGCGGTGTGCTGCGACGGCGGAGGCACAGGCGCCCGTACCGCAGGCGCTGGTGATGCCCGCGCCGCGTTCCCACACCCGCATGCGCAGATGCGAACGGTCCCTTACGGTGACGAATTCGGCGTTGACGCGCGCCGGAAACAGTTCATGCCGCTCGATCTTCGGGCCAAGCGTTGTGACGGGGACGGCATTGGCATCATCGACAAACAGCACGCAATGGGGATTGCCGACATTCACGCCAACACCGTCGTAACTCTTGCCATCGACCTCGAATACGACATGGTTCGTATCCATTGGGCGCAAGAGAGGAATATCCTTCCAGTCGAGATGTGGCGCACCGATGTCGACGGTCACAGTTCCCGCGCCGGTATCGAGGCAGAGAAGCTTTCCCCCCGGCGTGTCGATCGTTACGCGGTCGCGGTCCTTTTCTTTCATCAGCAGTCGCGCCACGCAGCGCGCGGCATTGCCGCAACTTTCCACTTCGCCGCCATCGGCATTGTAGATGCGCATGGCGGCGTCGAACCCGTTCCGGCCTTCGCCAATCACGATCACCTGATCGCAGCCAACGCCGAAGCGGCGGTCGGCCAGCGCTTTCGCGCTCGCGGCATCGAGCGCGATCCGCTCGCGTCGCGCGTCGAAGACGACGAAATC
>CAZCJI010000515.1:0-2162 GCA_964498625.1 uncultured Rhizobium sp. | reverse complement strand
CGTCGGTCAATATCGGCGAAGCGGTCGGCGTGATCGCGGCGCAGTCGATCGGCGAACCGGGCACGCAGCTCACCATGCGCACGTTCCACATCGGCGGCGCCGCGCAGGTCGCGGGATCGTCGAAGATCGAGGCGTCGTATGACGGCAAGATCAAGATCGTGAACCGCAACGTCGTGAAGAACTCCGACGGCGAGCTGATGGCGATGGGCCGCAACATGCAGGTCGTCATCACCGACTCCAAGGGTCAGGAACGCGCTTCGTACCGCATCGTGTACGGCGCGCGCCTGAAGGTGGACGAGGGCGCGACGGTGAAGCGCGGCGACAGGCTGGCGGAATGGAATCCGAACAGCCTGCCGGTGCTGACCGACGCCGACGGCACGGTGAAGTTCGAGGAGATCGTCTCCGGCGTGTCCGTGAAGGAAGTGGCCGACGAAAAGACGGGCGTGACCAATCGCGTCGTCATCGACAGCCGCACCGGCACGGGCTCGAAAGCGACCGAGCTGCGCCCGACGCTTGTCATCACCGACAAGCACGGCAAGACGGTCCAGCTGCCGGGTGGCGGCGAAGCGCGCTATGCGCTTTCGGTCGATGCCATTCTCTCGGTGGACGAGGGCTCGCACGTCAAGGCCGGCGATATGCTCGCGCGTATCCCGACCGAAGGTGCGAAGACCCGCGACATCACCGGCGGTCTGCCGCGCGTGGCGGAATTGTTCGAGGCCCGCAAGCCCAAGGAAGCGGCGGTTCTCGCCGAGACCGACGGCTTCGTCGAGTTCGGCAAGGACTACAAGAACAAGCGCCGCGTCATCGTCAAACCGAAGTCGGACAAGATCGAGCCGACCGAGTACCTGATTCCCAAGGGCAAGCACATCAGCGTGCGCGAGGGCGATTATGTGGAGAAGGGAGACTACATCGTCGAAGGCAATCCTTCGCCGCATGACATCCTGCGCATCAAGGGCATGGAAGAACTGGCGACCTATCTGGTCAAGGAAATCCAGGACGTCTATCGCCTGCAGGGCGTGAAGATCAACGACAAGCATATCGAAGTGATCTGCCGCCAGATGATGCAGAAGCTCGAGATCACCGACGGCGGCGAAACCACGCTGCTCGCCGGCGAACAGGTCGATCTGCTCGAACTGCAGGAGGCCAACAAGAAGGCCGCCGATCAGGACATGAAGCCCGCCGAAGGGCGTCCGGTTCTGCTTGGTATCACCAAGGCGTCTTTGCAGACGCGCTCGGTGTTCTCGGCCGCCTCGTTCCAGGAGACGACCCGCGTGCTCACCGATGCCGCCGTCAACGGCAAGGTCGATACGTTGGAAGGCCTGAAGGAGAACGTCATCGTCGGCCGTCTCATCCCGGCTGGCACGGGCGGCGCGCAAGCGCGTCTGCGCCATGTCGCGATGGAGCGCGACCGCGCCATTCAGGAAGAGCAGGCGAAGAATGTGCCCCAGCCTGTGGCTCAGATCGAAGGTCCGGTGGCTGCGGAGTAATCCACACATCATCGTGTGAATGGAAAGAGGCTGATGGCAACACCGGCCTCTTTTCTTTTGCGCTAGAGTGATCGGCACGGAGGAATGCATGCGACTTCGGCAAATTGCATTGGTGGCGCAAGACCTGGAACCGGTCGCTGCGCAGCTGCACGCAGTGTTCGGTTTGCAGATCGCATTCCGCGATCCGGCTGTTGGCGTGGTCGGCCTGGTGAATGCGGTCATGCCAGTTGGCGGTGAGTTTCTGGAAATCGTGCAGCCGGTAAAAGATGACGCGTCCGCTGCGCGCTATCTCACGCGCCGCGGCGGCGATGCGGGATACATGCTCATCTTCCAAACGGACGACGCACTGGCGCATCGCCGGAGGCTTTCGGCACGAGGCATCCGTAAGATCGCGGAGCATGATTCAACGAGTTACACGTTTACGCACTTCCATCCCGGAGATTTCGGTGGCGTTCTGACGTCCATCGACATGGTGGATGATGGTGCTTCTTGGAATGAACCGATGGGCAAGTGGCCGCCTGCGGGAAAAGAGTGGAAAAATTATCCTGCGTTTGGCGATGTGTTGGGCATTGCCGGCGCGACGGTGCAAGCTCGCGACCCTTCGGCTGCGGCAACCCACTGGGCTGACATGCTGCAGGCCGAACGTGACGGCGACGCGATCAAGTTTTCCAATGG
>CAZCJI010000514.1:0-2163 GCA_964498625.1 uncultured Rhizobium sp. | reverse complement strand
GCATCAGCGAGATCCCGAGCCCGAACATGAACATGAGTACGGAGGCCAGTTTCTTGCCGAGCCGCCGCGAGATCGCGGGCGAGATCAGGAACGCCAGGAACACGGATATGAAGGTCGCCAGCGCCATGAGCGAGAGCTGCGATGAATTCAGCATCCAGAAGAACGTCATGACATAGAAGTTGAGCGCGAAGACGAGACCCACCGCCATGTAAAAGAAGATGCCTGACAGCATCAGGATCAGGAATGCGCGGTTGGAAAGTGTCGCCAGCATTTCGTGTGCGTATTGGCCGAGCGTTTTCTCTGCTGCCGGCGGCACGCGGAATTGCGGAATGAAGCGGTGCGTGCCCCAGGCGGAGATCAGGATCGCGCAGAACATGACGATGGCCGCGGTGATGCCGTAGTGGCTGTAGCCCGTCTCGTTGAGCTGTCCGACCTTGTGCGTGGCGTCTGGCTGCAGGAACACGAGATAGGCCATGACCAGCATTCCCAGTCCGCCCGCCCACGCGAAGAGAATCCGGTAGGAGATAAACGAAGTGCGCTGGTCGTAGTCCTCGGTGAGCTCGGGAACCAGCGCCGAGCTTGGAATCTCGTAGAAGGTGATGAAGGTGCGGGTGATAACGGCCACGATCATGAGATAAACGAACAGTGCGCTCACACTCCAATGCGGCGGATTCCATAAGAGCAGGTAGCTGACCGCGACCGGAAGCGCCGAGGCATACATCAAGGGATGGCGCCGTCCCCAACGCGTGCGCAGGTGGTCGGAGAAATTGCCCACGATCGGATCGAACACCGCATCGAAAACCATCGCGATGGCGAGTGCCAGACCCACCAGCTGCGGCGACACATGCATCACGAGGTTGTAGAAGGGCAGAAGGATCGTCTGGAAGCCGTTGTCCTTGACGCCGAATGCCACGGAGCCGAGGCCATAGAAGATTTTGGTACGCAGGCTTGTGATGTCGTCGCGTGTCGCGGCGTCCGCCATGCATCCTCCTGGCTGCGCCGCATTCGGGCGCTGGTTCCAACCCTTTGAATCGAGCCTGCTTTAGGGACTGACGGATTGTCAAATCAGGCCGGTTTCGCGGGCGGCATCCATTTCGCGTTGGCGCGCTGGTGCGCGGGGCGGGCGGCCATGCGGCTGCGGTAGTCTGCGATTTCCGGTCCGAATTTGCCCGCAAGGCCAAGCCGCTCCGCCATGCCGAGCGCATAGATCACGGAGATGTCTGCCGCACTGAAGCGGTCGCCGGCCATCATCGGCGCGCGGCCAAGTTGCCGCGTGACCAGCGCGAGCCGGTTCTCGAACATGCGCTCCGCCATCCGCGCGCCGAAATTGTCTTTCTCGTTCTCCGGCGCCATGAATTTGCTGCCGACGATCACGTTCAGATACGCAGCGAGTCCGGACTCGCCGAGATGCAGGAATTGCTGATAGCAGGGAAAGCACGGATCGTGCGCAGAGGGCGCAAGCACGCCTTTGCTGTCATAGCGCGCGATCAGATACTCGACGATCGCGATGGAATCGACCATCGCGACATCGCCGTCCTGCATCGCGGGCAGGAAGCCGGACGGATTGAGCTCCATAAACTCCGCATCGGCCATGCGATTGCGCAGATCGACCGGGCGCAGTTCGTAGTCCTGCCCAAGTTCTTCCAGCGCCCACATCACGCGAATGGAACGCGTGGGAAACGCGCTATAGACCGTGATCATCCGTTCCTCCCGCCTTTTTGGAGCCCAGCCTGGGCGGCCCGATCCGGGGATGTCAATCGCGGGATCATGACCGCCGCGCGGGGCTGCCATTCGCGTCCGAAAATGGCCAGACCTTTGCGCAGGGATGACTATATTGGACGCATGACAATGCCCCCGCATGACATCTGCTACCGCGCGCTCAAGACGCGCGATCCCGCGCTCGACGGACGCATCTTCGTCGGCGTGACGTCGACCGGGATCTATTGCCGCCCGATCTGCCCCGCGCGGACGCCGAAGCCGGAGAACATCCGCTTTTATCCAAGCGCCGCTGCGGCGCAGGAGGCGGGGTTCCGGCCGTGTCTGCGTTGCCGTCCGGAGATTTCGCCCGACGCCGCCGCATGGCGCGGAACCGAGAACACGGTCGCGCGCGCGCTGGCGCTGATCGGCGAAGGCCTGCTCGACGGCGAAGCGGGTGCGGAGGCG
>CAZCJI010000513.1:0-2167 GCA_964498625.1 uncultured Rhizobium sp. | reverse complement strand
GGGGGCGGTCTATGCCTCGTTGCTTGCGCCGTATACGGAAAAAGGCCCGATCTCGAGCCTGGCCGCGCAGGGCGTGAACGCCTTCGCGATGGAATTCATTCCGCGCATTTCGCGTGCGCAGGCGATGGACGTTTTGTCGTCTCAGGCGAACCTCGCCGGATATAAAGCGGTGCTCGACGCCGCCGCCACCTTCGGTCGCGCGATGCCGATGATGATGACAGCAGCGGGCACCATCGCGCCGGCGCGCGTGTTTATTATGGGGGTGGGCGTCGCGGGCCTTCAGGCGATAGCGACCGCACGTCGTCTCGGCGCGATCGTGACCGCGACGGACGTGCGCCCCGCCACCAAGGAACAGGTCGTCTCGCTCGGCGCGAATTTCGTGGCCGTCGAAGACGAAGAATTCAAACAAGCGGAAACCACGGCCGGTTACGCCAAGCCCATGTCGGAGGCGTATCAGGCGAAACAGGCGGCCCTCGTCGCCGAACACATCAAGAAGCAGGACATCGTCATCACCACCGCACTGATTCCTGGTCGCAAGGCGCCGGTGCTGGTCACCGCGGAAATGATCGCGACCATGAAGCCGGGCTCGGTGATCGTCGATCTCGCGGCGGAACAGGGCGGGAATACCCCGCTCACCAAACCGAACGAAGTCATCGAGACGAACGGCGTGACCATCATGGGGTATACCAATCTCCCCGCACGGCTCGCGGTGGATACGTCGTCCCTCTACGCGCGCAATCTGTTCAATTTCGTGAGCCTGATCGTCGACAAGAAGACCGGCGCGCTCGCGCTCAACTGGGACGACGAGATCGTGAAAGGCGCGGGGCTCACCCGCGACGGCGAGATCGTGCATCCGAGTTTGAAGGGGCAATAGGTATGTCTCTCTCAAATACAAAAAGAACACCCTCGCCCCCTTCAGGGGGAGAGGGAGAACAGAGGCGCTGATGGAAGCCATCGATCCCTTCGTCTTCCGGCTCTCGATCTTCGTGCTGGCGATCTTTGTCGGCTACTTCGTGGTGTGGTCGGTGACGCCCGCGCTGCACACGCCGCTGATGAGCGTGACGAACGCGATCTCCTCGGTGATCGTGGTCGGCGCGCTGATCGCGGTGTCGGTCGAAACCATCGGCGCCGCATCGTGGACGTCCAAGATGCTCGGCTTCGTGGCGCTGATCCTCGCCAGCGTGAACATCTTCGGCGGCTTCCTCGTCACGGCGCGCATGCTCGCGATGTATAAGAAGAAGGAGGGCAAGTGATGTCGGCGCTTCACCTGCACCTCATGCTTCGACAGGCTCAGCATGAAGGTTTTGAGCAACCCTTTACCCTGAGCTTGCCCGGCTTCGCCAAGGCTATGCCGGGCTTAGGTGGAAACCACTTGCCCGCCGTAGCTGAAAGCGTAGGCGGGTCGAAGGGTGACTGCGCGAGATTGCAGCCATGAACGCCGATCTCGCAGCCCTCGCCTATCTTGTCTCCGGCGTCCTGTTCATCATGGCGCTGCGCGGATTGTCGTCGCCGGTGACCAGCCGCGCGGGCAACCGCAACGGCATGATCGGCATGGCGATTGCCATAGTTACGACGATATGGGTCGTTTACGAAGCAAACCTCGCGACGCGCGAGAAATTCCATATTGATGTTGGTTCAGCGCTTGATCCGGCAACCGTGATTCTAATAGTGGTGGGTCTGGCCATCGGCGCTGGCATCGGCGCGGTGCTCGCGCGCCGCATCGCGATGACGGCTATGCCGCAGCTGGTTGCCGCGTTCCATTCGCTGGTCGGTCTGGCGGCCGTTCTGGTCGCGGGCGCCGCGTTCTATTCGCCGGCGGCCTTCGGTATCGGCGCTGAAGGTGCGATCCGGATGCAGAGCCTGATCGAGATGTCGCTTGGCGTCGCCATCGGTGCGATCACGTTCGCGGGCTCGATCATCGCGTTCGCCAAGCTCAACGGCAACATGAGCGGCGCGCCGATCATCCTGCCGATGCGCCACGCGCTGAACATCCTGATCTTCGCCGCGATCATCGGATTGATCATCTACTTCGCGATGACGCAGCAGGCGTGGACGTTCTGGGCGATCACGGCGCTCAGCTTCGTCTTCGGCATTACGCTCATCATCCCCATCGGCGGCGCGGACATGCCGGTCGTCGTCTCGATGCTGAACTCCTATTCGGGATGGG
>CAZCJI010000512.1:0-2168 GCA_964498625.1 uncultured Rhizobium sp. | reverse complement strand
CCGGCTGATGGAGATCGATTTCGGCGATCACACCTGGATGACGCGCGAGGAAATCCTGCGTCATCCCGTGCCGAACCCCGAGAACAACGACTGGGATTTCGTACGGCCCGGTGGCGAAAGCCTGCGCCATGTCTACGATCGCGTGGGACACTTTCTGAAGACCCTGACGCGTGATTCCGTGATTGTCACCCACTACGGTCCGGCATGGATGATCCACACCCACTACCTTGGCATCGCGCCTAGCGGTGCGGCACAGTGGCGTCCGCCGCATGCCGGAATCATGCGACTATCCGGCGGCACGGAGACATTTTTGGAGCCCAGCCCTCACCCTTCGACAAACTCAGGGTGAAGGATAATATGCAATTCCCTCATGCTGAGCCTGTCGAGGCATGAGGCAGCACAGGTACCATGTCCTTCAACACCTTCGGCCATATGTTCCGGTTCACGACCTTCGGCGAGAGCCATGGGCCGGCCATTGGCTGTGTGATCGACGGCTGCCCGCCGGGCATCCCGCTCGTCGAAGCCGACATCCAAGCCGATCTCGACCGCCGCCGCCCCGGAACTTCGAAATTCGTCACACAACGCAGAGAACCCGACACGGTGCGCATTCTCTCCGGCGTCTTTCAGGACGAGCGGATGAAGCAGCAAGTCACGACCGGCACACCGATTGCGCTTCTGATCGAGAACGTCGATGCACGCTCGAAAGACTACAGCGACATCCGTGACAAGTTTCGTCCCGGCCATGCGGATTATACCTATTGGGCAAAATACGGCGTGCGCGACTATCGCGGCGGCGGGCGACAGAGCGCGCGAGAGACTGCGAGCCGCGTTGCCGCTGGCGCCGTGGCGCGCAAGGTTCTCACCTCGCTCTACAAGAATGTCAGCGTGCGCGGTGCGCTGATGCAGATCGGTCCGCACAAGATCGAACGCAAGAACTGGAAATGGGACGAGACCGCGCGCAACCCGTTCTTCTGTCCCGACGCCAAGTCCGTTAATCCGTGGGCGGAGTATCTTGAGAGCGTGCGCAAGAAAGGATCCTCCATTGGCGCGGTGATCGAGGTCATGGCCGAAGGTATTCCGGCGGGGCTCGGCGCGCCGCTCTACGGCAAGCTCGATGCCGATCTCGCCTCCGCGATGATGAGCATCAACGCCGTCAAGGGCGTCGAGATCGGCGGCGGATTTGCGACCGCGGCGATGTCGGGCGAGGAAAATGCCGACGAAATGCGCAAGGGCGCGCGCGGAAAACCGAAATTCCTCTCCAATCATGCCGGCGGCATATTGGGCGGCATCTCGACAGGCCAACCGATCGTTGCACGCTTCGCTGTCAAGCCCACGTCGTCGATTTTATCTCCACGCCGCACGATTGATGTCGCAGGCAACGACACCGACATTATGACCAAGGGCCGTCACGATCCCTGCGTTGGCATCCGTGCGGTGCCGGTGGGCGAAGCGATGATGGCGCTGGTGCTGGCCGATCACGCGCTCAGACATATCGGCCAGATGTGCCGAAAGGATTAGAGGGAAAGCATTATGGAAATCTTCGCGACCGTTCTTCTCATCGTTCTGGCGTTCTTCCTGCTCGGCCTGTTTTTCGGCAGCTTCTACACCGTGCAGCAACAGAGCCGCGCCATTGTCGAGCGCTTCGGCAAGTACGTCCGCACCGCGAAGCCGGGCCTGAACTTCAAGGTTCCCTATATCGAAAGCGTGGTTCAGCGCGTCACGCTTCGCGTGCAGCAGCTGATCGTCGAGGTCGAGACCAAGACGCTCGACAACGTGTTCGTGAAATTGTTCGTCGCCGTGCAATACCGCGTGGTCGAAGGCAGCGAAGCGGATTCGTACTACAAGCTTCAGGACCATATCGAGCAGATCAAATCCTATGTGCTCGATGTCGTGCGGGCGAAGGTTCCGAAGATGAGCCTCGACGAAGTATTCGAGAAAAAGGACGATGTCGGCGCGGCGGTGAAGACCGAGCTTGATGTCTCGATGAAGCAGTACGGCTTCGAAATTCCTAACGCCCTCGTCACCGATGTGAACCCCGCCGACAACGTGAAAGCGGCGATGAACGAAATCCAGACACAGCAGCGTCTTCAGGTCGCCGCTGCCGCAAAGGGCGAAGCGAACAAGATCCTGGTCGTCAAGAACGCGGAAGCCGAAGCGGAATCCAAGCA
>CAZCJI010000511.1:0-2170 GCA_964498625.1 uncultured Rhizobium sp. | reverse complement strand
CCATCAGCACCTGCCCGCCGATTGCGAACGCCACCGCCACGACCGCGATCATCGCGACCAGCGGCGCGAGCACCCACGCGGCGGACTTTCCGAAATCATGGAGACGGCGGCCCCAGACGATGAACCACAGGAACGTCGTCACGCCACTGGCGCCGCTGACATGAGCAAGCGCCAGACCGATGCCGACGATCAGCAGGATCGCAATGCTCGCCCAGTATTCCTTGCGGCCGCTGCGACCCTTCAGATACCCGATCACGCGCGCTAGGTCCCCTCGGTGGCGAGGTTTGAGAACCGCGTGAAGCGCTCATCGAAATGCAGGTCGATCTTGTTGGTGGCGCCGTGACGATGCTTTTCCACCAGCACTTCCGCGCGGCGGTGCGCGCGCTCGCATTTGTCCAGCCATTTGACGTGGTCGGCGGAGGCGGGATCGGGCTCGCGCGATTTCAGATAATACTCCTCGCGATACACGAACATCACGACGTCGGCGTCCTGCTCGATCGAGCCGGATTCTCGCAGGTCCGACAGCACCGGCCGCTTGTCGTCGCGCGCATCGACGCCACGCGAGAGCTGGGACAGCGCGATCACCGGGATGTCGAGTTCCTTGGCGAGCACTTTCAGCGCCTTCGAGATCTCCGTGATTTCCTGCACGCGGTTCTCGGCGCGGCCCGAGCCGGCGACGAGCTGAATGTGGTCGATCATCACACAGCCGATGTTCTTCTCGCGCTTCATGCGCCGCGCGCGCGCCGCGATCTGAGCGATGGAGATACCGCCGGTGTCGTCGATGTAGAACGGCAGGTTCGAAAGATCCTGCATCGCCAGGACGAATTGCTCCCACTCCGTATCGGAGAAGCGTCCGTTGCGGATTTTCCACATCTCGATTTCGGTCTGCTCGGACAGGATACGCGCCGAGAGTTGCTGCGCCGCCATTTCGAGCGAAAAGAACAGCACCGGCGCGCCGCGCGGTTCTTCGCCAGCCTCCAGATCCTGCATGTAGGCGCGGCAGGTATGGAACGCCATGTTGGTGGCGAGCGAGGTTTTGCCCATGCCGGGCCTGCCGGCCAGAATGAGAAGGTCCGACGGCTGCAGACCGCCGAGCAAAGAGTCGATATCGGCGAACCCTGTTACAAGGCCGGAAATGCGGCCGCCGCGTGCCTGCGCCTTCTCAGCCAGCTCCACCGTACGCCGCAAACTCTCGGCAAAATCGAGCGGCCCCTCGCCGTATTTGGAGGTTTCCGCGACCCGATAGAGCGCTTTTTCCGCCTCCTGGATTTGCGCCAGCGGCGGGTTTTCATGCGGCGCGTCATAGGCCGCATTGACCATGTCCTCACCGATGCGGATCAGCGAACGGCGCACCGAAAGGTCGCTCAGGATGCGCGCATAGTCGCGTACATTCGGAAGCGCCGGCGCGGCCTGCACAAGACCGACCAGATAGGCATGACCGCCGACTTCCTGCAGACCCGGATCGGCCTTCATCGCGGCATGGAGCGTCAGTGGCGTGAGCACCATGCCACCGCGATCCTGCGTCGACACCATGGTGGCGTAGAGGCGCTGATGCAGCGGATCGTAGAAATGTTCCGCCTTCAGGATCTGCGTCACCGCCTCGAGAAGGCGGTTGTCCACCAGGATCGCGCCGAGCAGCGCCTGCTCGACTTCGATATCATAGGGGACGTGACGATAGACTTCCTGTTCCATGCGCGCTCTTGGCGTTCAAAGGGCGGCGGTTGTGACGCAACGTGCAGAACGAATCAATCACGCGGAATGACCGCCGCAAGCCATATCCCAATTCATGCACAGCCAAATAAGTTGGACCGGCTCTTGATTTCACGCGCGACCTGTTTCCGGACGTAGGTCATACGGCCTTCTCGTAGATTTCCGGCTTGAAACCGACCGTCAACTTGCCGCCGACATCGAGCACCGGCCGTTTGATCATCGACGGCTGCGCCAGCATCAGCGCGATGGCTTTCTTTTCGGTGATGCCTTCTTTCTCCTTGTCCGGCAGTTTCCGGAACGTCGTTCCGGCCCTGTTCAGCAAAGTTTCCCAGCCCACCGCTTTCGCCCACGCTTCAAGCCGCGCCTTGTCGATGCCTTCGGTCTTGTAGTCGTGAAACCCGTAGGAGACGCCGCGCTTGTCCAGCCAGGCGCGCGCCTTCTTCATCGTGTCGCAGTTCTT
>CAZCJI010000510.1:0-2183 GCA_964498625.1 uncultured Rhizobium sp. | reverse complement strand
CGCATGACGCGGTAGATGTCGATCAGCGCCTGCTCGCGGCTGTGGTTCTTGTCCACCGCCATGGTGTTGCGCAGATACGAACCGATCACGATGCCATCGACATTGATGACATCGATCTCGTCGAAGCCGTTCTCGGCAAGCGTCTCCAGATGCGCCGCGGTGATCTCGTCGCCGGCTTCCAGATAGATCTCGCCCGTCTCCGGATTGACCATGTCGAGCGCGCTATAGCGGCCGAGGATGTCGTCCTCGGAAAGCGCGACCTGCTTGATGCCGTCTTCCTGCCATTTGCGCAGATTGCGCGCCGTGATCTTCTGGCCCGCCTCCGCGATGACATCGCCGGTCTTGGCGTTCTTCCATTCGGCAACGCTCTTGGCGTTGCGCATCCAGGCGGGATCGATCGGACTGTGCCAGGTGCCATCCTTGTGCTTCTTGAACGCGATCTTGCCGTAGAAGTAATTCAGGATTTCTTCCTGCGTCAGACCGAGCGCATAGAGCAGCGTCGTCGCCGGCAGCTTGCGGCGGCGGTCGATGCGCACATGCACGATGTCCTTGGCGTCGAATTCGAAGTAGAGCCACGAGCCGCGATAGGGAATGACACGCGCCGCGAACAGCAGCTTGCCGCTCGAATGCGTCTTGCCCTTGTCATGGTCGAAGAACACGCCCGGCGAACGGTGCATCTGGGAGACGATCACGCGCTCCGTGCCGTTCACGACGAAGGTGCCGTTTTCGGTCATGAAGGGGACATCGCCCATATAGACGTCCTGTTCCTTGATGTCCTTGACCGACTTGGCGCCGGTTTCCTGGTCCACATCGAACACGATCAGCCGCAGCGTCACCTTGAGCGGCGCGGCATAGGTCATGGAGCGCTGCTGGCACTCCTCCACGTCGTATTTCGGATCCTCGAAATGGTAATCGACGTACTCGAGCAGCGAGGATTCCGAAAAATCCTTGATCGGGAATACGGACGAGAAAACGGTCTGCAACCCCTCGTCCAGGCGGCCGCCTTCCGGCTTCGCGACCTGCAGGAACTGCTCGTAAGAAGTCTTTTGAACCTCGATGAGGTTCGGCATCTCCGCAACCTCGACGATCTTGCCGAAGTACTTGCGGAGGCGTTTGCGTCCCGTAAAGGAGAGTGTCATGTTTTTTCTATTCCCTGCCTGGCCGTAACCGGCTGTCCGCCAACGAAAAATCGATCAATAAAAAGAAAACAACACCGGCTCCCCGGGAGCATGTCCCGGGAAGCTGGTGTGCATGTGAGATATGTCTGTATCGCGGTTTTTCAACCCCGCGAGCACTCCTTATTTCAACTCGACCTTCGCGCCTGCGTCCTCGAGCTGCTTCTTGATCTTCGCCGCTTCGTCCTTGCTCACATCGGCTTTGACTTCCTTCGGGGCGCCTTCGACGAGGTCTTTGGCTTCCTTCAGACCCAGGCCGGTGATCGCACGGACTTCCTTGATCACGTTGATCTTCTTGTCGCCTGCGTCGGCGAGAACGACCGTGAACTCGGTCTTCTCGGCTGCCGGAGCAGCGCCCGCCGCCGGACCGGCCGCAGCCGCCACGGCAACAGGAGCAGCGGCGCTGACGCCCCACTTCTCTTCCAGCAACTTCGCCAGGTCCGCCGCTTCGAGAACGGTCAGGCCGGACAGGTCTTCAACAAGCTTTTCGATCTTCGACATTTCCTTCAGTTCCTTACATTTGGTTTCGAGTTGTGTGTTGTCTGTCGCTTACGCGGCTTCTTTCTTGGAATACGCACCGATCACGCGGGCGAGCTGTCCGCCCGGAGCCTGCAGAAGGCCGGCGAGTTTCGTCGCGGGCGCCTGCAGCAGGCCAATGATCTTGCCGCGGAGTTCGTCGAGCGACGGCAACTCGGCCAGGGCCTTTACGCCGTTGGCATCGAGCATCGTTGCTCCCATCGAACCGCCGAGGATCACGAGCTTGTCGTTATCCTTGGCGTAGGCGACAGCCGTCTTAGAAGCCGCGATCGGATCCTCGCTGTAGGCGATACCGGTCGGGCCCTTGAAGAGATGGCTGATCCCCTCCGCGGGCGTACCCTTCAGAGCGCGCATGGCAAGCCGGTTCTTCGCCACCTTGAACGAGGCTCCGTTCGCGCGCATGCGCGAGCGAAGGTCGCTCATTTGGGCAACCGTCATGCCGGTATAGTGGGCGACAACCACCGAGCCGGC
>CAZCJI010000509.1:0-2184 GCA_964498625.1 uncultured Rhizobium sp. | reverse complement strand
GACGGAGAGGTTTTTCGTTTAGGGACCGCCATGGCGGAAACACTCCAAATTGCCCCTTGGCCGAATCCGGACGAAGCGCGTGTTGGGCGCGCTAAGCCTTTGGCGGGGGCGGGCAAAACAAGGCGCGGAGTGAACAGGAAACTGCAGCCGGATTCAAGCAGCAAAAAGCCAACTTTTCCGCGGTTTAGGAAGGGTTTTTGAGGCTCTTGAGCGCGGCAAAGGGGTGAATGGCCGAATCCGCGTCTTCCACAGGGGGCTCAAATTCCACGCCTGGCGCCCTGGGATAGGGGTCTATGGAAAGCGCGAATTCCTCAAGAACCGGAACGGCAAGGTCATAGCGCAAGCTCTCGATTTCCTCGCGCCCATCCTCATCGACCGGCGTGAGCACGATCTCCTTGGCGATGTGCTGCGGCGCCTGGGTCAGGATCAATTCGCGGACGAAAGTGTGCGCGATATGCGATGGGATCGGTTCAAGGGTCACGACGCAGGCCTGCACGATGTCGGCGTCGAGCGTCACATCCAGTTTGAAATGCGTTGAAGAAATTTTCTTGAGACCGATCTTGGCGACGAACGCATCGATCGCCTGGACGCCCGCCCAGTCCGCGATACGGCGCAGATCATCCGGCGCCGGCGCGATCACGACGTCTTCACCAGCTTGCGACAGTCGGCCAAGTTCATAAAGCCTGGAGATCGGGAACGCAGCATTGCTCATGGCAACGGTCCGAAATCCAGATCGCCGCTCGCGTTCGCAGACTGCGCGACATGAGCGCGCGCCGATTCAACATAGCGCGCGATAGCATCCGCGTACGCTGCCTCACCTGTTCCGCGATACAAATTGCGCCGCAAAGCATGGCTGAGTGCGGTTGTGTCGCGGCTTGCTTCGTAGGAACTCAGCCTGCCATAAAACGCGTCGGCGATTTTTTTCATGCGGCGGCCCATGCCCATGTCGCCTGTGCCGAGGTCACGAAGCCCTTCGTCGAAGCCGATGAAAAGCGTATCCATGAACCCTTGCGCGAGATCGCTCATTCCGCTCTCGCGAAGCCGCTCAAGAACCATCCATGCGTGCAGCGTCAGCAGGTCGAAGCGGCCGTCGATCGTGTCGGGAACACCGAACTTGGTAAAAAAGACCGGGGCGCGCGCGCGCTCGACAGTGGCGGTATACAGACGGCGTACCGCCCGTTTCCGCGCCGCCGATCTGGCCAAAACCTTCAACATTAAGAAAATCCCATGACTCGAACGGCTTGCAACGATCCGCCCCTGAGGTTAGCACAATACGCCGGCTGGGGTCGGCGGAAGCCCGGAACCCGACACATGAAACAGACCGCCATTCTCCTTGCTTCGGCACTTCTCATGGGTTGCACGCCCGTGATCAGCCAGCGGGGCTATCTGAAGGATCTCGACGTCGAGGCCAGTATCGATCCGGCCAGCGATACAAAGACGACGATCCAGCAACGGCTCGGCTACCCATCGACCGAGGCCACGTTCACCGCGGATGCGTGGTACTATATCTCCAGTGTCGAAAAGCAAATCGCCTTCTTTCATCCAACCATCCAGTCGCGATCCATCCTTGCCATTTACTTCGACAAGAACGGCAAGGTCGCCGACATGAAGCACTTCACGCTGGAAGACGGCCACGTCGTCGCCTTCGAAACGCGCGAGACGCCGGCTCCCGGTCGCGAACTGACATTCCTCCAGCAGCTCTTCAACGCAACGCCGGGCGTTCCGATCACCAACACCGGCAACCAAAATCCCGGAGGAGCCGGACCTCCGGGCGGCGGTCCTGGCGGATACCCTTAAAGAAAAAAGGCGCGCCGGTTTCCCGACGCGCCTTTCTTATTCTTGGCGCGTCCCGATCAGAACGCGTGCGCGAGCGTCGCCAGCAACAGCAGCGCCACGATGTTCGTGATCTTGATCATCGGATTGACGGCCGGACCAGCGGTGTCCTTGTAGGGATCGCCGACAGTGTCGCCGGTGACGGCTGCCTTGTGGGCATCGGAGCCCTTGCCGCCGTGCGCGCCGCCCTCGATGTGCTTCTTGGCATTATCCCAGGCGCCGCCTCCGGAGGTCATGGAGATGGCTACGAAGAGGCCGGTGACGATGGCGCCGACCAGCAATCCGCCGAGGGCGACCGGTCCGAGGACGAAGCCGACGATGATCGGGGCCAGGACCGGGATGAGGGCCGGG
>CAZCJI010000508.1:0-2185 GCA_964498625.1 uncultured Rhizobium sp. | reverse complement strand
CGCACGAAAAATCGGTCGTTCGGCGTGAAGACGCCCGAGTCAAATACCTCAAAAGGGGTTTCCAGCAGCGGGGGCCGCGTGCGCTGGAGAATCATGGTGCCTTTTTGCGGAAACGACCCCGACAGCGGTCGAATAGGTTCGCCGCCCGCAAAGCCAAGATTTGCCGTCGGTGCGGAAGTCGCAGCCATTGAGGGCAGGGACGAAAACGCAAAGCTCGCGGCGCCGACTTTAGCGATCAAATCTCGGCGGCTGAGCATGACAAGGCTCCATGCAGGCGGGTTCGTAAAGTGTAAGGATTCTCGCTACGCAGGCTTGTCGAAACATGCTGGTTTGCATTGTTGAATCCGGTCGACTGCGCTCTATGCGAGCGGATTCGCAACCGGAAGAACGATGCAATCCAACGCAACTTCTGCCCAATCACTGTCCGGGCACATCAGTTCCGTGCAAGCGCGCGCCACCTTCCCGGAGGCATGCCGGTGACACGCGTGAAGGTTCGCGTGAAATGGCTCTGGTCGGCGAAACCGCAGGCCCCCGCGATATCGACAAGCGATGCGTTTGTCGTCGTCAATAGCCGTTTCGCTTCCTGCGTCCGATGGGCGAGAAGCCATTTGTGCGGAGGCATACCCGTCGACCGTTTGAAGCTCCTGGAGAAATGCGCCACCGACAGGTCGCACGACGTTGCCATATCCTGTGTTGAAGGATTGAAGCGAATATGTTCGGCCAGATACTCTTTGGCCCGACGAAGCTGCCACGGCGCCAAGCCACCCTGAGCCACCTCAGCTTCCAAGCCACGCCCGTGCTCGCGAAGCAGATGCAACAACACGGCTGAGCACAAATGATCTGCAAACAGTCGATTTGATTCCTGCGGCCGCATCAGCGCCGGGACGGCGGCAAGGGCTAGACCATGAAGGGCTTCATCCCTCTCGACGACCCGTATCGGTTCGTCGAATAGGCTGGTGGCCTTCAATCCCAGATCGCGGCTTACGTTGTCGAAAGCCTCTTGCGGAAGGGTGAAGTATATTGCGTCGAACGGATCCTCCCCATACGCACTGACATTGTATTGCATATTGCGGATCATAGCGCTGCCGGCATCCAGACGTTGGCTGAAGCTACGGGAACCTTCCACCACGAGGCTCGCTATCTCGAAGGGGACCAGGGCGAGTGTGAGCATGTAGGCCGGCGACGAACCTGCGATGTGAGTGGAAAAGGGGCTTCGCGTGGAATTGGAAAAACGCTGTATTGAAATCATCGCGTCGGCAAAGTGGTGGGCCATCAATTGCTGCGCGACATCGACGTGAACTGCTTTCACAAGAAATGGGGGGAGCCGCTCAGGGCTGTCAGCGGCGTCAGGCACCGTTGCCCTCCGGGCGCACGGCCTATGCCCCTGATTAGATTGTGTTTTCTCCACCGCCAGATGCATTTGAACGGCCTTTCAACGCCAGGGTCGTTATCGCGCGAATGGTTCTCGCGAACGTTTGCGTTCCATGAGGGCGCGCACCGTAATAAGGTTGCTTCGGGTTTACACGGTCCGACGCGCGGACTCCTTGGGGCAGTTCTGAGAAGTTCTGAGTAGCGAATGGATTGAACTTGAGGCCATCCGTATGCCCGATCCCGGGCGAAACTGTGAGTACACGTCAGGCGACTGGACGATCGACTCGTTTCGCCGTGAATTGCGCTTGCTCGGAAATGCCCGTCCGATTGGTGGCCGCGCCTTTGATATCATAGAGATACTTGTCCGATCGGCCGGGCAGCTCGTTCGGAAGGACGAACTGATGAGCGCCGCCTGGAACGGCGCGATCGTCGAAGACAATGCTCTTCAGTTCCATATATCCGAGCTGCGCAAGGCACTTGGCGGCGACCGAGACATGCTCAAAACCGAGTTCGGCCGCGGATATCGCCTGCTCGGCGAGTGGACGCGCAAGTCAATAGACGCGGCCGACGACCAAGTTGCGACGCGAGCGGCAGCGCGCGCAACGGAATCGTTCCGGCACAATGTGCCGGCAAGCAGCTCGCCCCTGATCGGTAGAACTGCGGCCCTGGTCGAATTGCGGAATCTGGTACGCGATCACCGCCTCATCACGCTCATTGGACCCGGTGGTATAGGCAAGACGACCCTTGCTCTGGAGTTGGCGCGCGAACTCCTGTCGAACTTTCAGGGTGACGTCTGGATCGTGGAACTGGCGGC
>CAZCJI010000507.1:0-2186 GCA_964498625.1 uncultured Rhizobium sp. | reverse complement strand
CCACCTTACTTAAGGCTGCAATTTGCGGAAATCGGTCCAAGTTCGCGAGCAGGAATGCGAG
This sequence comes from uncultured Rhizobium sp., assembly GCA_964498625.1. Taxonomy (GTDB): domain Bacteria; phylum Pseudomonadota; class Alphaproteobacteria; order Micropepsales; family Micropepsaceae; genus Rhizomicrobium. The sequence continues at coordinate 2,125 of CAZCJI010000507.1, read as the reverse complement.
CGGTCGCCAAGCATACACGTGTTGGATATTCCGCTTTTATCGTGTGAGCACTCGCAGACAAACTTAACTTCGCAATTCCATTGGAATAGCTCTGATCACCTCTAGCGTGGTTCTCTTGAGAGTGTCGTCGCTACCGCCATTCCGATTCAACCGTGGAAGTTGCAATCTGAGGAATTTCCATGCACTCTTCGAGCAGTCTTTCATGGATCTTTCAGTTAAGGCGTCAGTTTAGATCCATTGCTTTCGCAGCAACCACATCTTCACAATCTGCGTAAGACCCATGTAGATGACTAGCGTGATCGACTGGCACTGTCATCGTCTTCTCAGGCTTCCGGATCAGTTCCTTGGTCTTACTGTTCCCACGCGTACGTGAGTTGTTCTTCCGCCGCTTCGGCACCGATTCGGTGAACGCTCGCTTTCGCGCCGGAGGGTGGAGGAGAGAAAACAGCAAAGAGCTTCAGGTCATGACGACCGATGTTTTTTAGATTGTGGAGTCGTCCTGCAGTGACCAGGATCGCATCATGCTTGTTGGCGATTTCTTTCCGATTACCAAAAATCACTTCTCCTTTGCCTTCGACAATGAACAAGATCACATCGGTGTCGTCGTGTATTCCTTCGCCTAGCTATCCCGTGGGCGGAATGCTAATCACGACTAATTCGCTGAAGGCTCCCTTACAGACCGTCTGGCGAAAAGCCAGGTTCGTCTTCGCGGCTTCTTTAATGTTGTCGTGGAAAGACAGAACCGTTGATTCCGTATGTCGAGCTTTGTGTGCCATAGTTCACCTTCTTGATCTCATTTGTTGGGCGCAGTTGTGTGAGTCGCTCGCGATGCGTATTGGTTGCGTTTGGGGTTCGAGGTCTGCACCTTGGCCCTCCAGGAGTGACTAAGCAGCTGCTTCGTGGTTGGAATCCAGGTGCAGCGTCGCAATGGCTGCTTTAACAATCTGGGCGGACGTGACCAGACCGCTGAGTTCTTCCTCGTTCAAGGGAAGATGCAAAATATGGTCTGCTCCCTTGCGGTTCACTTTGGTGGGCAAACTCAGGCAGACCCCGCTAATTCCGTAATGTTGCGTTGGGCTGGAAATCGTAAGGAGAGTGTTCTCATTCCGCAAGATGGCCTCAACAATGCGCACAACGCCGGTTGCCACTGCGTAATCGGTTGCTCCCTTTAGACGTACGATGTCATAACCTGCGGTCCGCGTCTGGCGCGAGATTGATTGCATCGCCTTCTCATCGTAGGGGAGATCTTCATGCTGACAAAACTCTCGCAATCGTATACCAGCGATGTTCGCGAGCGACCATACCGGAACTTCGCTGTCTCCGTGCTCTCCGATGATGTAGGCGTGCACGCTCTGAGGATCGATACCAAAGTGTTGTCCTAGCAGATAACGAAAACGAGCTGTATCAAGAATTGTTCCGGAGCCTATGACCCGGCTCGGGGGGAAACCCGAAAGTCTCCAGCTCGCGTACGTCAGAACATCGACAGGATTAGTTGCTATCAGAAGGATTGCGTCCGGAGCACGGCGCGCTACTTCAGGGATGATCTTTTGAAAGACCGCGGCATTGTCTTTGGTTAGGTTCAGGCGAGTGTCACCCGGTTTCTGGCTAGTTCCGGCCGCGACAACGACAATGGCCGCACCCGCGCAGTCCGCAGAGTCTCCGGCCCAAATGCGAGTCGGGTGCGCAAACGGCTGGGCGTGATTCAAATCCATTGCCTGACCCTCTGCTTTAGATCTCTCCACGTCGATCAACACGATTTCCGCGGCCAGGCCGCTCAGGAGCAGGGCGTACGCGGTAGTGGCTCCCACGTTTCCAGCTCCGATGATCGCAATCCGGACTGGTTCGGGATGAGATTCGTTCATTAGCTTTAGTCCTTTCGGTGCCTGGTAACTACACCTTCTTGAGCCACGGTTGGTGGACTCTTACACGACCATCGTCGTCCCATTTGACGACCGCGTCCTCTTCGTTCACTTGCCGAACTGTTGGGCAAGTGTTTGGGCGCGATGCCTTTGCCGTTGTCGGCTACTTCAACGACGGCGGCCTTTCCCTGTGGCCTGATCGTAACCGCGATCTTTCCGTTTACATCGATTGCCTGCAGGGCGTTGAGCAGCAGATTAAGCAATAC
>CAZCJI010000506.1:0-2196 GCA_964498625.1 uncultured Rhizobium sp. | reverse complement strand
AGCCCAGCGCGCCGTGGAGCTGGATCGCGGTATCGACGACCTTGTGCACCATGTGGGCAAGAAACACCTTGGCGATCCCGTTTTCTTGCCGCAGATCGAGACCGTTCTCCGCCTTGTAGGCTATGTGCAGCAGCATCAGCCGCGCCATGTAAAGCTCGCTCGCGCAATCGGCGAGCATGAACTGTACGCCCTGCCTCTCCGACAGCTTCTTGCCGAAGGTGGAGCGGCTGGTAACGTGCTGGGCCGCGAGATCGAGCGCGCGCTGCGCCATTGCGATGTTGTGCATACCGTGGCGCAGACGTCCGTAAGCCAGACGATGCTGGCCCATGTTGAAGCCATTGCCTTCGCCACCTAGAATGTTATCGGCTGGAACCTCAAGGTCCTTGATTTCGATCTCGCTGTGACCGCCTCCCATGATGTGCGATAGCGGGCCTTCGACGGCCATCGTTTTGATGTCCCGGACGATGCGATAGCCGGGATTGGGCAGCTCGACGATGAACGTCGAGAATTGCTGGTGGCGCGGTGCATCCGGATTGGTCTTGGCCATCACCAGTGCGATATCGGCGGCGCTGGCGGCCGACGAAAACCACTTCTCGCCATTCAGCACATAGGCACTGTTGCCCTTCTTTTCGGCGCGCGTCTGCATGCCGGTGGCGTCCGCGCCCGCGGCCTTCTCAGTCATCGAGTAGCAGATACGCTTCTCACCGTTGAGAAGTGGCTTAAGGAATTTTTCTTTCTGATTGTCCGTGCCGTGCGCAAGCAAGGTAAGCATGGTTGCATCGTCGGGGCCCTGACTGTTCATCGACAGCGCGCCCAGATGGCTCTGACCGAGCTCCATCTGCACCAGCGCATTGGCAAGTGGACCCAAACCCATGCCGCCATGCTCCTTCGGAATGAACGGGCACCACAGGCCCTGCGCCCGCGCCTTGACGCGCAGTTCGGCGAGCACGGCTTTATAGCTTTCCTTGTCCTTCAGCCGCTTCTCAGCCGGAATCACCTCATCTTGGACCCACGCGCGGACGCGCGCGCGAACCTGTTTTGCCTCTTCCGGAATCTCGAAATCGATAGCCATGTCTCTCTCCCAATTGCGATGTTGAGAGAGTGCGCGTTGCAGCGCAGGGCCGTCAACGCCGGGTGAAACTTACGCAGCGTTCGGCATGCGTCCGCGTCTGAAATCACGGACGATTTCACGCGCGGCATTGTGCCCCGGCAAGCCCGTGACGCCGCCGCCGGGATGCGTAGACGACCCGCACATGTAAAGACCTTTCAACGGCCCGCGATAATCGCCATGACCGAGCACCGGCCGCGCGCTATAGAGCTGATCGAGGCTCAATTGGCCATGGAAGATGTCGCCGCCGACAAGCGCGAGCTTCCGCTCCATATCGAGCGGGGACAGGATCATCCGTCCGAGAACGGATGAACGGAAGTTCGGCGCGTAGCGCGTCATCGTATCGATCACGAGATTGGCGACTTCTTCGCGATGATCGTCCCAGCTTGAACCGTCTGGCAGTTCCGGCGCGACGTGCTGGCAGAACAGACTAGCGACATGCTGTCCCTTCGGCGCAAGGCTATCGTCTAGCACGCTCTGGATATGCATTTCGATCACGGGCTTCTTCGCCCAGCCGGTGCGGCGCGCGTCGGTATACGCCTCATCGAGATATTTGAGCGACGGCGCGATCATCATGCTTCCGCCGTGGTGGTCCATCGCTCCTGCGGTCGGCCGCGCCGTGAAATTCGGCAGCTCCGATAACGCGACATTCATACGGAACGTGCCGGAGCCGCATTTGAACTTGCGAATGCGCTCCACGAAGTCCGCAGGCAGCGCGCTGTCAGGAATAAGGCCGCCATAAAGCAGCTTTGGATTGATGTTAGAAACCACCGCGCGGCCATGGACCGCCGAACCATCATCCAGCACCACACCTGATGCAAAGCCACGATCCAGCACAACTTCGCGGACAGGACTGTCGGTGCGGATATCGACGCCCATCTCTACGCAGGCCTTCGCCATAGCCTGCGTGATCGCGCCCATGCCGCCGATGGCATGACCCCAGGCCCCCTTGATGCCATTCACTTCGCCGAACACATGATGCAAAAGCACATAGGCCGTGCCCGGCTTGTATGGGCTGGCATTGGCACCGGTGTTGGCATCGAAGCCGAGCATGCCTTTCAGAGCGTCGGTCTCGAACCAATAGTCCA
>CAZCJI010000505.1:0-2204 GCA_964498625.1 uncultured Rhizobium sp. | reverse complement strand
GAGCGCCAGGGCACCTCGATCATCTACCGCCTGAACATGAGCGTGCTGGAAGAAGCGATGGCCGCGCTGATGTCCATCGCTGGCGCCGAGGCCCCCGATCCCGCCAACCCCATTTCCGAAGGAGAGTCGTCATGAATTTGCGTCTGCCTTTGATGCTGAGTTTTTTCCTGTTGGCGTTCATGGCCGCGCTCTCGGTCTGGGCGTGGACGATCCTGCCGGCAGATGCCGTGATGGCGACACACTGGGATCTGAATGGAAAGGTCAACGGCACCATGACAAAGGCCTGGGTCCTTTCGATCTTGCCTGTTGTCGGACTTGCGATCACGCTGCTCATGATCGCCGTGCCGCGCATCGAACCACGGCGCGAAAACATGGTCGCGAGCCGCAAGCCGTTCCTCGCCTTCTGGATAGGAGGTCTTGTCGTGCTCGCGGTCAGCCACGCGATGATGGTGGGCGCGGCGCTCGGCTATCCCATCGATATCCCTGGCGTGCTGATTATCCTGCTTCCGCTTTCGATTGGGGTCGCGGGCAATTATCTCGGCAAGGCGCGGCCCAATTTCTTTATGGGAGTCCGCACGCCCTGGACGCTGTCGAGCGACCTGTCGTGGGAGAAGACGCACCGGATGCTGGGCCGCCTTTTCGTGTTCAGCGCGATCATCGTTCTGGCCACCCGTTTCGCGATCGGAACGCAGGCGGCTTTCCTCGCACTTGCCGGAACCATCTCGGCAAGCGCCATCCTCGCCATCATCAGCTCCTACGTTTTCTGGAAGAACGACCCGGCCCGGCGCACGAATTAGGACAATTTCCCCCGTGAAATCTCTGTGAAATCGGTGTAGAGCACGATCTGCAGCGTCAGAGGTGCGTCCGTGAGCCTATTCACCGAACATCCCGCCAGCGTCGGCGAGACCTATTTCGAGCATCTCGAAACCGCGAGCAGCTTCGGCAGCCGCATGATCGTGGCGGGCGCCGCCTGCATGTTGCATGGCATCTTCCCGTTCCTGTTCGTGACGACCGGCAGCAAGACCGTGAAGCATCTGCACGAGCGCATGATCACCCACCGCACCCGCGTGAAGGCCGCACCCGAGTTGATCGACCAGGGCGCGTATATCTAATTCTCCGGCTTTCGCCCATGCGCGCGGCAGAGTAGGTTCCGGCCACCGAAATCGCTGGAGCCTGACATGAGAGAAGCCGTCATCGTATCGACCGCGCGTACCGGTCTCGCCAAATCCGTTCGCGGCGGGTTCAACATGACCCATGGCGCGACCATGGGCGGCCATGCCGTCAAGCATGCCATCGCGCGCGCGGGCATCGACGCTGGCGAGGTCGAAGATGTCGTGATGGGCTGTGCGCAGCCCGAAGGCGCGACCGGCATGAACATCGCGCGCCTCTCCGCGATCTGGGCCGGATGTCCCGTGACGACTGGCGGCACGACGATCAACCGCTTCTGTTCGTCAGGCTTGCAAGCCATCGCGGTGGCCGCGCATCAGGTCATCGCCGAAGGCACGCCGGTCGCGGTTGGCTCCGGCGTCGAGTCCATCTCCCTGGTGCAGATGGGCGGCATGAACACCAGGAACATCACCGAAGAACATCTGATGCAGGTGAAGCCCGAACTCTGGATCTCGATGATCGAGACCGCGGAGATCGTGGCGGAGCGCTACAACGTCGCGCGCGACCGCCAGGACGAATATTCGTTGCTCAGCCAGCAACGCACGGCCGCGGGCCAGCAATCGGGCAAGTTCAAGGACGAGATCGTTCCGCTCGCGACCAAAATGAAGAAGGTCGACAAGGCGACGGGACAGGAATCCATCGTGCCGGTGACAGTCGATCACGATGAGTGCAATCGCCCTGATACGACGCTCGACGGGTTGAAAGCGCTGAAGCCCGTGCTCTCGGGTGGTATGAAGATTCAACAAGGCAAGTACATCACCGCCGGCAACGCCTCGCAGTTCGCCGACGGCGCATCGGCCTGCGTGATCATGGACGCGGCGGTGGCGGCGAAGCGCAACATCCGCCCGCTCGGCACTTTTCGCGGCTTCGCGACGGCGGGTTGCGAACCGGATGAGATGGGCATCGGCCCGGTGTTCGCCGTGCCGCGCCTGCTCGAGCGTCACGGTCTCAAGGTTTCCGACATCGATCTCTGGGAGCTGAACGAGGCGTTCGCGTCGCAGGTGCTCTATTGCGCCGATAGTCTCGGCATTCCGCAG
>CAZCJI010000504.1:0-2207 GCA_964498625.1 uncultured Rhizobium sp. | reverse complement strand
AGTAAAGCTTTGAAATGTTCCGTCGAGGGCTCGCACGTAAGCGGCTGAACTTTGACCATCGACGGAGTATTCACCAACGATCACACCCTTGCTGTTGGTGGCCGACACCTGAGTTAGAATCGCACCAGGAACAGTGAAGGTTGAGAAAGTCCCATCTGGTGCGCGAACGAAACCATACAAGAGACAGTTGCTATCTCCGCCATAGCCGACGATCTCGCCTTCCTGCGTGATGCCGACGACAGAAGTACCGCACTGAGTATGTGGCTCGTCGATAGACACCACGGTCCCGTCCGGTGTCCGCAGGAAGCCTCGATTTCCCGTCGCATCAGTATAATCGCCAACGACGGAGCCTTCATCGTTCATTCCGGAAGGGTTCATATAGAGAGCGCCTGGCTCGGAGAACCTGACGATTTTGGCCAGCACGGTTGAACTTCCGAACACTGTCATCAGCGCCAGAAACACAATTGACGCCACGTCCCGTCGGATTCTGGGTAGCATCTTAACAGTTCCTCAGTCCGATTGACTCAAAACAATGCCTAGGCTCATTTTTGCTCCTCCGTTTGTACGTCGCAACAGAGGAGCTTTCTGGTCACGCTGTAGCTGATAGCAGGATAACTTTGGAGGAGGCTATATTTGATGAGAATTCCATTCTCATTGCCCCACAATCGCGCTACACGTTCAATATTCGTAGGGCTCTAGCGCCTTGATCTATAACGGTTGCCACTGACATTGTTTCGCTTCAGTTCGGCGGAACCACACCCGCTGGAGAAAAACAGCTGGGACCATGTGCCCCGTAAAGGAACGGACAACTATGGCCCACCGGCGCCGGGCCAGTCACGGCCACCGGGGTAATCGTGATTGCGCCCTTGGATGCGAGCGCGCGTGATGAGCATACACCGGTCAGGCCGGGATGAAACTCGAATGGGCAAACTACAAAACTGACCGGGAATTTCGGGTCACCGTCGCCGTCAACGAGGAACTGGTCTGCGTTGTTGATCCCCCAAGCTTCAGTGCCGCCATTGGTGTTTTGGCTCTCTCCCGGAAGGTCGAAGGAACGCCAATGAACAAGATCGGCGCTCAGATAGAACCCGTGAGAGACTCCGTTCGCGTCGCTCCATGATCCGGTGATGTTTCCGGAGTCGTTTATTCCCACTGCGGTAGTGCTAGCGCCCGCCTGCGGGAAGTTGAGGACGTAGACCTGCGACTTCTTGAGCAGAAACGCGCTAGATGAGATAGAACCATCCGGATTCGACTCGGTCAGAAATCCGACAATGTCGCCTTTCTTATTGATGCCGCGTGCTTTGGCCTGCTTCACCGAACCAAGAAAACTTAAATCGATCTTTGTCTGGACTCTTCCGCCTGTGCCATAAAAAGCGATCGACTTGCTGAGCTGCTGACTGTGCGAGCAAACGCAATAGTTTCCGACAAATGTGCCGGCGTAGTTGATGCCGGTTACCATAGCGACCATCGGCGTACCGTTAGCATCCGTAATCGTTTGCGGCGACGCACTCGCGCTGTACCGAACGAACCCCTGACATCCGACTCCGGTCAGGCCCGCAGCCGGCGGGTTCAGGTACCCGTTCTGTTGGCAAGTCCCCGAGCGGAAAACACCGACGATGTCGCCTTTGTTGTTGATGCCGCGTGCCTGGGTACCGTCGGTCTGGCTTGTAAAACCATTGACAGAGAAAGTTTGATAGGGCCCGGCCGCAGGCCCGTAAAAGCTGAATTCCTCAACGAGGTTTGGAGTATGATTTCCGGTATGAATTGTTGTGTCAACTGAACCTGCGACAACGCCCGTATCGTTGATGCCGAACGCAATGGTGTCGGTCGACTCCGGGAAACTCGCAATCGGCACGAGGGTCATAGTTTGTGCGAACGAAGGAGTCGCCACACTTAGCGCCAGCGCGAGCGGCGCGATTTTCCAGAGACCCATATGCTCCCCCGAACTGAAAGTTTCTTGTAAGCCAACATTCCCCCGATGACGCCAGGTTGGGGCACACAATAGCCCTTTTCCGAGAGATACAGAAGCCGGAGAGGTTGCTGTCGTCGCGGTCAGCGTACCTATCGATGCAAGACTATGCCCAAGGGGCTGGTTTGGTTCGATATTGCTGGCATTCAGACACACTCCTCCCGTCATCACTATCTATTGCACGGTCGCAGCTCTCAGGCCGGGCATGGCACCGACGCAACGCTGAAGAATTCTGGAC
>CAZCJI010000503.1:0-2211 GCA_964498625.1 uncultured Rhizobium sp. | reverse complement strand
GCGCATGTCGCCTGAACGCGATCGGGAACGCCGCGATTTCGTGGAACGCTCCGGTTGGCGCGGCGCTGAGATTGTTCCGCGACCCGGCGATGCCTCGACGCGCTCCTATGCACGTGTGGACCTGAACGGCCGCAAAGCAATGCTGATGGACCAGCCGCAGGCGGCGGAGGCTCCCACGGCGCCTGCGAGCGCGACACCGGAAGAACGACGCGCGCTCGGCTACAACGCCATTGCGCGGCTGGCGGGCGGCGATGTCGCGCGCTTCGTCGCGGCATCGAACTATCTGCGTGGGTTGGGTCTCAGCGCGCCGGAAACTTACGCCGCCGATCCCGAGCGCGGCTTCGCATTGATCGAGGATCTGGGCGATGCGCTCTATGCCGATGTGCTGACAGATGGCCACGGCGATGAGCGCACGCTCTATGAATCCGCGGCCGAAGTCCTCGCGGCGCTACACGCCGATAGGGCGCCGGCCACCCTGCATCCCGGCAAGGCGCTGCACGCCTATGACGAGACCGCGCTGCTCGCCGAAATCGATTTGATGACGGAGTGGTATCTGCCCTATGCCCTTGGCCGCGCGGCCACGCCGGACGAGGTCGCGGAGCACCGCGCGCTGTGGCGCAAGGCCTTGGAATCCGTAACCGAGCCTTTGCCCGTTTTTGTGCATCGTGACTACCATGCGCAGAACCTGCTCTGGCTTCCCGAACGCAACGGCACCGCGCGCGTGGGCCTGATCGATTTCCAGGACGCGGTCGCGGGCACGCGTGCCTACGACCTGATCTCGCTCACCGAAGACGCACGCCGCGACGTTCCGCAGGAGATCGCCGAAGCGGCAACGCAACGCTATCTCGCGGCAACCGGCGCCGACCCGGAACGATACAAAGCGCAGATGGCCGTGATGGCGGCGCAGCGCAACGCCAAGATCGCCGGCATCTTCGCGCGCCTTTACAAAAGAGACGGCAAGCCGCGCTATCTTTCCTACTTGCCTCGTGTGTGGGGGCATTTGAACCGCGACCTCGAGCATCCGGCGCTGACCGCGCTGAAATCGTGGTATGACAAAACCATTCCGCGCGACCGTCGCGGCGAGATCAAAGGAGCCTAAGTCTTGACCGGACCGACACGCGCGATGGTGATGGCGGCCGGGCTCGGCACGCGCATGCGGCCGCTGACCAATGACCGCCCCAAGCCGCTGGTCGAGGTCATGGGCAAGGCGCTCATCGATCACGCCATCGACCGTCTGGTTGCGGCAGGCGTCAAGCTCGTCGTCGTCAACGCGCATTACAAATCCGACCAGCTCAAGAGCCATCTCGCCAAACGCAAGGATCTCGAGATCCGCATCTCCGATGAGCATGACGAGATTCTCGGCACCGGCGGCGGCATCCTGAAGGCGCTGCCGAATTTCGGCGGCGAACCGTTCTTCGTGCTCAATTCGGACTCGGTGTGGGTCGAGGGTATGGGCCATGCGCTCGACCGCATGAAGGAACGGTGGAATCCCGGCGAGATGGACGCGATGTTGCTGATGGCGTCGATGGTGACGGCGCTAGGCTTCGAGGGCAGCGGCGACTTCAACATGGATGCCGAGGGCCATCTCTCGCGCGTGCCCGACCGCCGCGTGTCGCCTTATGCCTATCCCGGCGTGCAGATCGTCCACCCGCGCCTGTTCGAAGGCGCGCCGGCCGGTTCGTTCTCCATGAACGTCCTCTGGGACATCGCGATCGACAAGGGCCGTCTTTTCGGCATCCGGCTGGACGGTGTGTGGATGCATGTCGGCACGCCCGAGGCCGTGAAAGAAGCCGACGCTTTCCTGGCAGACCTTGTCCCGGCCTGATCGCAAAGCGAACGTCCTCACCATCTCGGCGAGCCTGCCATTCGCCGAGACGCTGGCGCGAGGCTTGATCGCGCGGCTTGGCGCCGATCCGCTCGCGCTGTCGTCGGTGACGATCTATCTGCCAACCCGGCGCGCCGCGCGCAGTTTCGCCGATGTGTTCGCGCGCGTGCTCGGCGGCGCGGCATTGCTTCCCGAGTTCAAGGCGCTTGGCGATGTCGATGAGGACGAGTTCCTGTTCGACAGCGATGCCGAGGATATCGATCTCACGCCCGCGATCTCTCCGATGCGGCGGCGCCTGCTGCTTGCGACATTGGTCAAGCGCTGGGATGAGACGCGGCGTCAGGGACGGCTCGGCTTCGCGCAGGCCGCGGCACTTGCGGGAAGTC
>CAZCJI010000502.1:0-2213 GCA_964498625.1 uncultured Rhizobium sp. | reverse complement strand
TGGGCGGCATAGTTCGGCGCGACCATGGGATAATCGGCGGGCAGGCCCCATTTGCTGCGATATTCTTCCGGCGACATGCTGTAGCGCGAGCGCAGATAGCGCTTGAGCATCTTGAGTTTCTTTCCGTCCTCCAGACACACGATGTATTCCGGCGTGACAGATTTCTTGACGGAGACAGCAGGCTTCTGTGTCGTCTGCGGCTCCGATGATGCCGAGCCCGCAAGTCCGCCGAGCGTCGCATGGACGCTCTTGATCATCGACGGCAGTTCGCTGACCGCGACCGAGTTGTTGCTGACATAGGCCGCCACGATATCGGTCGTGGATTTCAAGAGATCGTCGGATTTCGATGCGGGCACGTCGCCATTGTTCGGTTTCACAATACTCTCCAAATACAAAGAGACTCAGCCCAGAGATTGAACGATAGCAAACAAGGACAAGACCAGCGCAAGTCTTGTCCAAGTCTTTCCTTTACAGCCTATCTCTTGCCTCTATCCTTGGTTGTGTGCTCGCGGACCGAAAAATGGCGGCCTAGCCTGTGGATAGAGCGTCCTCCGCAATCCATCTGGCGCAAGATTTGGTAAAGGGGTAGGGGTAGCGCCCCGACAGGTACGAGACTCTCCCAGAATTGGGGTTCCGCCACGGGTCAATGAGGTGAGGCATGTCGGCAAAGGCGGAAGCGGCAGAGAATTCGGGCTTTTTCAGCCAGGGCCTGCATCAGGCCGACCCGGATATCGCCCGCGCCGTCGATGACGAGCTGAAACGCCAGCAGGACAAGATCGAACTGATCGCTTCCGAGAACATCGTCTCCCGGGCGGTGCTGGAGGCGCAGGGCTCGGTCCTGACCAACAAATACGCCGAGGGTTATCCCGGCCGGCGCTACTACGGTGGCTGCGAGTATGTCGATGTGGTGGAGGAGCTGGCGATCGAGCGCGCCTGCCGCCTCTTCGATTGCTCTTTCGCGAACGTGCAACCGCATTCCGGCGCGCAGGCGAACCAGGCGGTGTTCTTTGCGCTTCTGCGGCCCGGCGACACGTTCATGGGTCTTGATCTCGCGGCCGGTGGCCATCTCACCCATGGCTCGCCCGCAAACCAGTCCGGCAGATGGTTCAGGCCGGTGCCTTACACGGTGCGCCGTGAGGATCATCGCATCGACATGGATGAGGTCGCGCGCATCGCGCGGGAGAGCAGGCCGAAGCTCATTCTTGCCGGCGGCTCTGCCTATCCGCGCATCATCGATTTCAAGCGCTTCCGCGAGATCGCGGATGAGGTCGGCGCCTATTTCATGGTCGACATGGCGCATTTCGCGGGTCTCGTCGCCGGCGGCGCGCACCCCAATCCGCTCGAACATGCGCATGTGGTGACGACCACGACGCACAAGACGCTGCGTGGTCCGCGCGGTGGCATGGTGCTCTCGCGCGATGAAGCGTTGGGCAAGAAGATCAACTCGGCGGTCTTCCCGGGCCTGCAGGGCGGGCCGCTGATGCATGTGATCGCCGCGAAGGCCGTGGCGTTCGGCGAGGCGCTGAAGCCCGAGTTCAAGCTCTATGCCAGGCGTGTGATCGAGAACGCGAAGGCGCTGGCCGAGACGCTGCATGCGGAAGGCCTTGACATCGTCTCCGGCGGCACGGACACGCATGTGATGCTGGTCGATCTTCGCCCCAAAAAGGCGACGGGACGGCCGACGGAAAAAGCGCTCGACCGCGCCTATATCACCACCAACAAGAACGCTGTGCCGTTCGATACCGAGAAGCCCGCAATCACGTCGGGTATCCGTCTCGGCTCGCCCGCCGGCACGACGCGCGGCTTTGGTCCCGCCGAATTCCGCGAGATCGGCAAACTCATCGTTGAAGTGGTCGATGCCGTGGCGAAGAATGGCGAGGCGGGCGATGCCGCGGTCGAAGCCAGCGTGCGCGAGCGCGTCGGCCATTTGTGCAAGCGTTTCCCGATCTATTCCTAAGGACACATTTCGATGCGCTGCCCTTTTTGCGGACATGACGACAGCCAGGTGAAGGACAGCCGTCCGTCCGAGGACAATTCCGCTATCCGCCGCCGCCGGCATTGCCCGGAATGCGGCGGCCGCTTCACCACCTTCGAGCGGGTGCAGCTGCGCGAGCTGACCATCCTCAAGCGCTCGGGCCGGCGCACGCCGTTCGAGCGCGACAAGCTCGCCCGGTCGATCTCGGTCGCCATCCGCAAGCGGCCGATCGATCCCG
>CAZCJI010000501.1:0-2229 GCA_964498625.1 uncultured Rhizobium sp. | reverse complement strand
TTGATGGGATTGGGCCTCGCGCAAAGCTACGCGATGGTTTTGATTTCCGCCGCCGTGGTCGGAATCGGATATTCCGTCTTTCATCCGGAATCTTCCCGTGTCGCCCGCATGGCGTCGGGCGGGCGCCACGGGCTTGCGCAATCCTTGTTTCAGGTGGGCGGGAATACGGGCTCGGCGCTGGGTCCAGTGCTCGCCGCCTATGTTGTGCTGACCTATGGCCATCGTTCCATTGCGTGGTGCGCGCTATTCGCGGTGATTTCGATCTTCGTGCTATGGCAGGTCGGTCGCTGGTACAAGAACCACGGCCTCGCGCGCATGGCAGGCAGAAAGCAGGGCGCTGCCGATTCCGGTCTGTCGCAAAATCAGGTTCTGTTTTCGGTCGGTATTTTGCTGCTGCTGATATTTTCGAAGTACTTTTATCTCGCGAGCATCGTGAGCTATTACACGTTTTATCTGATCCATCATTTCCATGTGTCGGTGCGCGAAGCACAGCTGCATCTGTTCTTGTTCCTGGCGGCGGTCGCAGCCGGAACATTCGCTGGCGGGCCCATCGGCGATAAAATCGGCCGCAAATGGGTGATCTGGGTTTCGATTTTGGGAATTTTGCCCTTCACGCTGATATTGCCCTACGCAAATCTGTTCTGGACAAGCGCGCTGTCGGTGATCATCGGCATGCTGCTCGCGTCGGCATTTCCCGCGATCGTGGTTTATGCGCAGGAGCTGATGCCGGGCCGCGTCGGCATGGTGTCGGGCATGTTCTACGGGTTTTCCTTCGGCATGGGGGGCATCGGCGCGGCGCTGATCGGTCTTCTTGCCGACCGTTCCGGTATCGAATTCACCTATCAGGTTTGCGCATTCTTGCCGGCCATCGGCTTGCTGACGGCACTGCTGCCCAATGTCGAGAAACACGGAAAGACGATCGCCGTCTCGCCGGCCGTCGACGAGAATTCGCTAACCTAGGCGGAAAACGCCGCCGAGAGCACAAGCAGGATGCCGAGTGTGGATAGCAGCCAGACCAGCGTCCGCAACGCCGGGACGCCTATCGCATAAAGCGGCAGATAGATGACGCGGCCCCAGAAATAAAGCTGCGCTCCCCATTCGGTGCGCGGGCCGTGACGGTCAAGAAGCGCGCAGATGACAATCGCGACCGCAAAGAACGGAAACGTCTCGCGGAAATTGGCGAAGGCGCGGTCAAGCCGTCCGGCGAGTTTGCCCTGAAGCGGCGGGGTCTCGTCGCGCGCACCCGTGTTCCACGCGACGCCGCGTTCGGCGGTGACGAAATGCGAAGCGAGAAAAAGATGCACGAAACCGAGCACCACGGCGAGCGCGAGCATGGTGAACTCCACGCTCATGCCGCCGAGATGAAGGTTCGCCAAAGGCAGCGCCCTCAGTACAGCCAGAAACTGTGTCACAAAACCCCCTCGCAACGCGCCTTAATGCTGCGCGTCTTCGCCGAAGCGCACCCGTGCCTCCACGCCGAAGATGCGCGGCTCGCCGTAGATGGACGCTGTGGTGCCCGTCAGGTGCTCCAACGCGTTCGCAGCAACCTTGTATGTTTTGTTGGTCACATTGTTCGCGAACAGTGACAGGTCGAAGGGCGATCCCATGAAGTTGTCCCAATCGAACCGCAGGTTAACGAGGCTATAGGCGCTCTGATATGCATCGGGCTCCTCGTCCGAAAGATCGGTGAACCATTCCCGGCTTTGCCAATACCATTGCGCGCTGAAATATGGCGCGCCGTATGCGGGATCGATCGGCAAGTGGAAGCGCCCGTTAAGCCCAAGCTTGTTCTTCGGCGTATAAGCAAACGGATTTCCCGCGTGATCGACCGGGTTGAAAAGCGTTTCGCCTCCGAGTGGATCGATGATCAACGCCTGCGGCAGGACGAATTTGTCGTAGCTGGCTTCCGTGTACGAATAGAAAACCGAAAGCTCGACGTTCTCGTTGGGGATGAAGGTCGACTGGAATTCAAGACCTTTGACCTTGGCGCGGGCCGCATTGAATGTGAGCGCCGAAGGTTCGACCAGAGGCTGATTGCTCGTTTCGATCTCGATGGCGATTTCGTCGTTCTTCTGAACATTATCGTACCAGCCATAATAAATGTCCAAGTTGGTACGGCCCGGAACGCCCAGTATCGTCCAGTTGTTCTTGGTGCCCAGTTCAACATCGGTCAGGTATTCCGGCTTGAACTCACCAGCGCCAAGATGGTTGATTCCGTCGGCCTCAATT
>CAZCJI010000500.1:0-2234 GCA_964498625.1 uncultured Rhizobium sp. | reverse complement strand
AGAAGAAGCGCGAGATGTGGCGGGAGACCGTCGAGCAATGCCTCAACATGATGGTCATGAATCCCTATCCTGGATTCAAAGGCGAATATTTCGAGATGCCTTGCCGCAACATCGTGCCGAAGCCGGTGCAAAAGCCGCATCCGCCCGTGTGGGTCGCGTGCTCCAACCGCGAAACGATCAAGCTCGCCGCGCGCCTCGGCATCGGCGCGCTGACGTTCGCGTTCGTCGATCCCGCGGAAGCCAAACAATGGGTCGACGATTACTACCGCATCATCAAGGAAGAATGCGTGCCGATCGGTCATGCGGTGAACGCCAACATCGCGATGGTCACGGGCTTCTCGGTGCATGCCGACCGCTAGGAAGCCCTGCGCCGCGGCCTCGACGGATTCCGCTTCTTCGGTTACGCGCTCGGCCATCACTATATCTTCGGCGAGCACAAGCCGGGCCGCACCGATATCTGGAAGAACTTTGAAGCGGCGCGCGATCACATGCCGGCCAATCCGGGCGCCGGCGGCATGGGCACGCCGGACGAGATGCGCGCGCATTTGCGGAAATTCGCGGACTCCGGCGTCGATCAGGTCGCGTTCATCCAGCAGGGCGGCCGCAACAGGCACGAACACATCTGCGAGGCGCTGGAGCTGTTCGGGCGCGACATCATGCCGGAGTTCAAGGCGAACGAAGCCGAGCGGCAGCGGAAAAAGAACGAAGACCTCGCGCCGTTCATCGAAAAGGCTTTTGCGCGCAAACGGATGATGAAGGCGTTGAGCGACGACGAGATTCCCAACGTCGTGGCGCTCGGCCGCCAGATCTCGCAGCAGCCCGCCGATCCGAAGGCGGAGGATTCCGGCCGGCGCTTCGCCGAAGCGGGCCATGTGCCGCTGACCGATCCGTTGGCAAAGCCGGCTGCGGAGTAGAACGCACTTGCAGCCTGTTGCCGATATGGGTGCATTCTTTACAATTCCCGTCACCCGTGTAATCTATCGGCTATGTAGGGTACGTGGGCGGGGGAATAACGCCTGACGCATTAGTACTTTCTATTTGGAAATTGTCAGGGCGGGATGTCTCACTTCCACGCTGCCGGGAACGTGCGTCCGTTTTGGTCGTGCGACAGCGAAGAGTATTGCGCCGATCGCGCAGACGTTGCGCTATATCTGCGCCGTCTCTTCCTGCCGTTGTGGCGGAATGCCGAAACTCTGACCGTCGCGACCGCAGATTTGTCCCCTGAAAACTTGTGCTGGCTTGCGGCGCGATACGGCGCTGTCCGCTATGTGGAAGCTCCCCGCCTTGTTCTTCTCGAAGAAATTCATCGCCGCTTTGAAGCAGAGCTGACCGATCGGGCAATCTCGTCCCTTGCGCGGGAACGGCCTGAACTGTCGGCGCAACGCGTGGCTTCCGCCGCGCAATGCGCGGCGTTGATAGCGCTGGTATTGATCGCGGTGTGCGCGTTTCATTTCCGGCCGTTTGCAACACTTGCTGCATTCGTAGTTGCTATGACGCTGCTTTTCGGAGTCGCAACGTTCTTTCGCGTGTTGCTGTCGTGGTTGGGTGGCCTGCCTTCCGAACGCAAACAGGAGATTGCCAACGTTTCCGATGCGACGCTTCCGGTCTATTCAATCCTTGTGCCTTTGTATCGCGAAGCAGGGATTGTCCCTAACCTGGTGCGCGCGCTTCGGGCTCTCGAATATCCGAGCGATAAACTCGACATTAAAATCATTGTTGAGTCGGACGACAACGAGACGGTCGGCGCCTGCCGAGAACTCGAACTTCTGCCTGGATTTGAAGTTGTCCGTGTTCCCCCCAGTTTTCCGCGCACAAAGCCGAAAGCGGTGAACTACGCGCTCCGGCATGCACGCGGAGACTGTCTCGTGATCTTCGACGCGGAAGACCGGCCGGAGCGGGACCAGCTGCTGAAAGCTGTGTCTCTTTTCAGAAGCTCGCCGCGAACGGTGGCTTTCTTGCGTTCCAGCTTTTTATTGGCGGCTCGGTGCTATCGGCTCTGGTCAACCCCATCTTGTGGGCGATCTTCCTTCTGTCCTGCCTGTGGCCGTTCCCGCTCTTCGACGGTTTTTCCAACAGCACGGTGGAATACGTTTCGGCCGTGGGTGCGCTGGGTTCGAACGGTCTGCTGACCTATCTCGCAGTCTCCGGCCCTGCACGCCGCGGCGAAAGCGAACTTGCGCCCTACGGTCTCACGGTATTTTTGTATTGGCTGTTGATTTCCGTAGCCGCCTATC
>CAZCJI010000499.1:0-2239 GCA_964498625.1 uncultured Rhizobium sp. | reverse complement strand
CGCGTGATCGATTCCCTGCAACTTGGCGCGAAACACAAAGTAGCCACCCCGGTGAACTGGAAGCCGGGCGAGGACGTGATCATCGCGGGGTCGGTATCGAACGACGACGCGAAGAAACTTTATCCGCAAGGATGGAAGGAACCCAAGCCCTACATCCGCATCGTGCCGCAACCACGATAAATTCGCGGTAGCTAACAAATGACGTGCAACGGCCCCCTTTGTTGAGCGTTCTCTACGCGAACATTCAAGAGGAGCTGTTCATGGATAAAGATCGCATCAATGGTTCGGCCGATCAGGCCAAAGGCGCCATTAAAGACGCGGCCGGTAAAATTACCGGCGACGCGAAACTTCAGGCCGAAGGAAAAGCCGATAAGGTCAAAGGCAAGATCGAAAATGCCGTTGGCGGTGCCAAAGACAGCATGCGCGAACAAATGAACAAGCATTGATTATCAAAGCCGATCGGTAAGAAAACGCGGAATGCCTTTGGTATTCCGCGCTTTTCTTTGCGCAAGAATCGGATTGTGCGCCAGCGCATTCCCCGCTTCCATGCGGAATGTCCCCGGCCACGGCAAATCAAGATCTGAATTGGGAAAATGCGGGAGCGGCACTTGCCGCCTCTGGTTTTGCCGTTCTACCGGCGTTGTTACCGGCTGCGCAATGCGTAGCGCTTTGCGCTCTCTATGACGACGACGCACACTTCCGTAGCCGCGTGGTGATGGCGCGACACGGTTATGGCAAAGGCGAATACAAATATTTCGCCTATCCGCTTCCTGCGCTCGTCAGTGAATTGCGCACGGCGCTGTATCCGCCGCTCGCGAAAATCGCGAACGCATGGATGGAGGCGATCAAAAGCGATCTGCGCTATCCGCCGACGCATGCGGCTTTTCTCAAACGCTGCCACGATGCGGGGCAGACGCGGCCGACGCCGTTGCTGCTCCGCTACGGCGAAGGCGACTACAACTGCCTGCATCAGGATCTCTATGGCGAACACGTTTTTCCGTTGCAGGTGGCGTTCCTGTTGTCCGAACCGGGCCGCGATTTCGAGGGCGGCGAGTTCGTGCTCACCGAACAGCGTCCGCGGATGCAGTCGCGTGCCGAGGTCGTTCCGTTACGGCAAGGCGATGCCGTGGTGTTTGCGGTCAACGAACGGCCCATCTCGGGCAAGCGTGGTATTTATCGTGTGAAGATGCGCCACGGTGTGAGCCGCCTGCGAAAAGGCCATCGACATACGCTGGGCATCATCTTCCACGATGCGAAATAGCTAGTTCTTAGCGAAATGTCGCGCCCGCTTGCTCCCGCAGCGCGCGCCGCTATCATGCCCCGGCTGACAAATTGTCGGGGACCAGATGGACATCACCTATTCGCCGGAAGAAGAGAAATTCCGCACCGAAGTAAAAGGCTTCCTCGCCGAGAATCTGCCCAAACTTGGCAAGACCTCGCGCCGAGAGTTCGAGTCGAAGGACGATTATCTCGCATGGCATCGCATTCTCGCCAAAAAAGGTTGGGCCGCGCCGCATTGGCCAACGCAATATGGCGGCACGGGCTGGAACGTCACGCAGCGCTACATCTACAACGAAGAGAGCGCGCGCGCCGAAGCACCGGCCTTGCTGCCGTTCGGCCTCACGATGGTGGCGCCTGTCATCTACACGTTCGGCAACGACGAGCAGAAAAAGAAATTCCTGCCACGGATTTTGTCCGGCGAGGATTGGTGGTGCCAGGGCTATTCGGAACCGGGCGCAGGGTCCGATCTCGCATCGCTCAAGACCAAAGCGGTGCGCGAAGGCGATCATTACATCGTCAACGGCCAGAAGACCTGGACCACGCTGGCGCAATTCGCCGACTGGATTTTCTGTCTCGTCCGCACCGATGCCACCGTGAAGCAGCAGGAAGGCATCACGTTTCTGCTCATCGATATGAAAACGCCGGGCATCACCGTGAAGCCGATCATCGTTCTGGATGGCGCGCATGAAGTGAACGAGGTGTTCTTCGACAACGTGAAAGTGCCGGTGGAAAACCGCGTTGGCGAAGAAAACAAAGGTTGGACCTACGCGAAATTCCTGCTCGTCAACGAACGCTCCGGCATTGCCGGCGTCGCGCGTTCCAAGAAAGCCATCGAGCGGTTGAAGGAGATCGGCCGCGCCGAAATGCTGGATGGCAAACCGCTCATCGAAACGGACGAGTTCTCGCGCAAGATTGCGGAAACGGAAGTCGAACTTGCCGCGCTCGAATTCACCGAACT
>CAZCJI010000498.1:0-2249 GCA_964498625.1 uncultured Rhizobium sp. | reverse complement strand
CGTCTGGCCGAAGCCTTTGCCGAGCGGCTGCACGAACGTGTGCGCAAGGAGTTCTGGGCCTATGCGCCGGATGAGAACCTCCCGAACGACGCGCTGATCGCGGAGGCCTATCGCGGCATCCGTCCCGCTCCGGGTTATCCCGCGCAACCGGACCACACCGAGAAGGGCACGCTGTTCAGGCTGCTCGACGCAGAAGCGCGCGCGGGCATCAGGCTGACGGAGAGCTTCGCGATGTGGCCGGGCTCGTCGGTCAGCGGATTATATTTCAGCCACCCCGAAAGCCGCTATTTCGGCGTCGGTAAGATCGAGCGCGATCAGGTCGAGGACTATGCAAAGCGCAAAGGCTGGACGGTCGAACAAGCCGAACGCTGGCTCGGCCCCATTCTCAACTACAACCCGCGCGCGGCAGCGGCGGCCTAGAGCGACTTCGCCCAGTCTTCGGCCCAGACGTGGAGCGGCATCAGCAAGTCGAGTAGTGCGGCGCCCTGTTTGGTCAACGCATAGCCGTCCGCGCCGAGTTCCACGAGTTTGGTTTCCCGCAGTTCGGCGAGGCGCGTGTTCAAGACACTCGGTGCGATGCCGCAGGCCTGGCCAAGCTCGCGAAAATTGAGTCGTCGCCCTTCGCGCAACTCCCAGATCACGCGCAGAGACCACCGTCGCCCGAGCAACTCGAACAGCGCCATGCCGGCGCGCCCGCTCTTTGAGCCGCGCACCGGCTGACCGGGTTTGGGAATCCGTTTTGTCATCGAAGTTTCGCTATTATTTTAATAGCACGCCGAATCGTCCCGTGCTATGGAAATAATAGCATGCCGAAAGGACGAAAAATGACGCCACGTATCGCCACCGCCGATCCGCCCTTCTCGCCCGAGATCCAGTCCGCGCTCGACCGCGTGATGCCGGTGGGCGTTCCTCCGCTGGTCCTGTTCACCACGCTGGCGCGCAATCCGCGCGTGTTCCAGCGATTCATGGCCGGAGGCCTGCTCGACAAGGGAACGGTTACCTTGCGCGAGCGCGAGATCGTGGTGAACCGCACCACCGCACGCTGCGGCAGCGAATACGAATGGGGCGTGCACATCGCGTTCTTTGCGGAGGCGAGCGCGCTGACGCCGGACCAGGTGCGCGCCACTGTCCATGGCGACGCGGACGAGCCGTGCTGGACGCCGCGCGAAAGATTGCTGATCCGGATGGTCGATGCGTTGCATGACGAAGCCGCGATCGGCGATGCGCTTTGGGCGGCGCTGCGTTGCGAGTTCGATGAAGCTCAGATGATCGAACTCATCGTGCTGGCGGGCTTCTATCATATGGTGTCGTTCGTCACGAACGGGCTGCATTTGCCGCTTGAGGATGGCGCGGCCCGGTTTCCGGCATAGAATTTTTATTCGTCGCCTCTTGAAATCGCGCCGGGAGGGACGACATCCCGCAACGTGGGATGCGCCCTTTCCCTCTCTCCCCAACACTTTCGGTTGTGGTCGCTGCGATGCAGCGAAGGAAGCGCTTTTCCACACGCGATCAATCGCTTATGCGCAACAGAGCCGATTTGAATTGCGATTTCGAGGAAAAACCTTTCGCGGTTCCGCGTAACAATCTTTTGCCTGTTTCGTCATGACAGACCGAAACCACCACCGCCCGGTGTCTGGATTTCGATGGTGTCACCGGCCTTGATGCTGGTCTCATCGCGTCCACCCAGAATTTCGCGCGTGCCATTTGCGCGGACCACGGTCGTGATACCCTTCGCACCAGCGCCTCCGCCTTCGAGACCGAACGGTGCGGTCTCGCGTCGCGTCGAAAGAATCGCGGCCTTCATTTTTTCGCGGAAGCGGATGCGGCGCGTCGCGCCATCGCCACCGCGATGCGCGCCGCCGCCGCCCGATCCGCGGCGGATGCCGAACTGCTCGACGATCACCGGGTAACGCATCTCCAGAATCTCCGGATCGGTGAGCCGCGAATTGGTCATGTGCGTGTGCACGGCAGAGGTGCCGTCGAAAGCGCGCCCCGCGCCCGCGCCGCCGCAGATCGTCTCATAATATTGGTAGCGTTCGTTGCCGAAGGTGAGATTGTTCATCGTGCCCTGGCTGGCCGCAAGCACACCGAGCGCGCCGAACAGCGCATCGACGACGGCCTGGCTGGTCTCGACATTGCCGGCCGCCACCGCGCCGGGCGGCTGCGGATTGAGCAGCGAACCCTCCGGCACCACGATCTTCAGCGGCTTCAGGCATCCGGCGTTCATCGGGATGTCGCTCTCGACCAGA
>CAZCJI010000497.1:0-2255 GCA_964498625.1 uncultured Rhizobium sp. | reverse complement strand
AGCGCCAGCTTGAACTCCGCACCCGCGACCGTCAGCGCAAGCTGATCGCCAAGATCGATTCGGCGCTGCGCCGGCTCGAGGACGGGTCGTACGGGTTCTGCGAAGAGACAGGCGAGCCGATCGCGCTCAAGCGCCTCGATGCTCGGCCGATCGCGACGCTGTCGCTCGAAGCGCAGGAACGGCACGAGCGCCGCGAAAAAGTCTATCGCGACGATTGACCTTATAAACTGTCATCCCGGCCAGTGTTGCGAAGCGACGCGTGAGCCGGGACCCAGGTTCACAAACTCTTCCACAGATCCCGGATCGGCTTTGCCGTCCGGGATGACACCGCTGTCGCGGTGTCACCACGGCATCAGGATATCGAGGAGCTGCGAACCGTAACGCGGCGTCTGCACGTCCGTGACCGTGCCCTTGCCGCCATAGGTGATGCGCGCTTCGGCGATCTGCGAGAGATCGATCGTATTGGCGCTGGTGATGTCTTCCGTGCGCACGATGCCGGTGACTTCCAGATCGCGCAGCTCGTTGTTGACCTTCATCTGCTGGTGGCCGCCGATCACCATATTGCCGTTGGGTAGAACCTGGGTGACGAGCGCGGCCAGCGTGAGGTTCACGCTTTCCGAGCGGTCGATTCCGCCGGCGCCGACATTGGACATGTCCGAACCCATCTTGATGAGATTCGCCGGATCCATGCCGGTGGCGGCCAGCGATTTCTCGAGGCCGAAGAAATTGGTCAGGTTCGCGTCGTCGGAATTGGTGCGCGAACGCTGCGTGGTATTCGAGAACTTCGCGGCATCGGCCACGGAGACGTTCACAGTGATGATGTCGCCGATACGGCTGGCGCGCGGATCGTGAAAGAAGCTGCGCGCCCCGGCCTGCCACAGCGAACTGTTGCCGCGCGGTTCGGTCGGCACAGGCGGCATCGGCATGTTCGTGACTGTCTGCGCCACGGGTCCGGTGATCGGATTCACCTTGGGGCCGCCGTCGATATCCTTGATGCGATCGACGGCGCTGCACCCGGCGAGCGCGGACGCCGCCATCAGACCGGCCACCAGTTTCGAGATGCGCATTCTTTTTTCCTTCGACTTGTTTTTAACGGGTCAGGCTTGCGACGCGCGATGTGATCACGCCGCCCATTCCTTCTTGCGCTTTCACGGTGCCGGCCCCGGTCACGATGGCGGTGATCTGGCGATAGGAGGCCGGGTTCTGCACCGTCACGGTTTCGCCCATTCCGCCCTCGCTCATGGCCTTGCCGGTCGCGGTCAGCGTGATGCCCGGAGCATCGAAGATCATCGTCACGGTCGTGCCCTTGGTCACAAGGATCGGCGCGCGCACATCGTCGTTGCGCATGGTCAGGCCCCCGCGCAGCACGCGGCGCGTCTGGCGGCCGACGATGTTTTCCATCGCCGTCGCGGTGCCCGGCATCACATTGGCCGGATCCGCGAAGGCATAGGTAAGATCGGATTCGCTCAAGGTTTCGCCGCGCGCGATATCGCGAACCGGCACGACGACGCGCACGCCGCCGTCGGCGAATGCCGGATAGGCCATCATCAACGCACAGAGGAAGAGGAACAGAGCCTTCATGGCGTTACGTACCTCCCAGCTGCGATGTGTCCTGCAGCATCTGGTCCGCCGCCGTGATGACCTTCGAATTCATTTCGTAGGCGCGCTGCGCGGTGATCAGTGCCGTCATTTCTTCCACGGCATTGACGTTGGCGGCTTCGAGAAAGCCCTGCTGGATCGTGCCGTAGCCGATCGAACCCGGAACGCCCGATTGCGGCGATCCGGAAGACGGCGTTTCGCTGTAGAGATTGTCGCCGAGCGCGTTGAGACCGCCCTCGTTCGGGAAACGCGTGAGTTCGATCTGGCCCACAGAAGCGGGCGCGGTCTGCCCCGGAATGGTCGCCTGCACCTGGCCCTGCACATTGATCGTCACGCCGGTCGCGTTAGCGGGAACGGCGATGCCAGGCGCCACGACATAGCCCTTATCGGTAACGAGCTGGCCTTCGGGCGAGAGCGAGAAATTGCCCGCGCGCGTATAGGCATCGGTGCCGTCCGGCATCGTGATATGGAAATAGCCGGTACCGTTGATCGCGAGGTCGTAAGGGTTCGACGTCTGCGTCAGCGAGCCCTGGCTGATGATGCGGTAGACCGCCGCCGTCCGCACACCGGCGCCGAGCTGGATCCCGGTCGGCAGTAACGTGCCGCTGTCGGAGGATTGTGCACCGGGCTGCTCGACGTTCTGGTAGAGCAGATCC
>CAZCJI010000496.1:0-2259 GCA_964498625.1 uncultured Rhizobium sp. | reverse complement strand
GGCGCGCGACGGCATCGGACCGCTCGCGGGCTTTATCTGTGGCTGGTTCTACTGGATCGCATTGATGCCGTACTTCGCGGGCATCCTCTATTTCTTAAGCGGGCTGATCATCGCCGCCATCGGTGCCGATCCGCACAACACACTTCTCTATATCTCGATATCGATCGCGATCTCGCTGCTCATCACCGCGGTGCAGGCGCTTGGTCTCAAGTATGGCAAGTGGCCGCCCAATGTCGGCATGATCGGCGGCTGGATCGTCGTCTTCATCATCGTCGCGATCGGCGCGTATCTCGCGATGCAGGGAAAGAGCGCGACGGATTTCCTTCATGCGTCCTATGCCGTGCCGCTGAATTTCGACACCGCGATCCTCTGGGGAACGATCGTGTTCGCCTATGGCGGTGTGGAAACCGCGGGAATGCTCCGCAATGAGATCGAGGGCGGCATGCGAACGGTGCTCCGCGTGCTCTTCATTGTCGGCATTGGCTCGATCTTCGTTTACGTCGCCGGTACATCGTCCTTCCTCGTCATCCTGCCGCAGAGTGCGCTCTCCCGGCTTGGCGGTTTCTCCGATGCATTGCAGAGCGGTCTGGCGCAGGTCGGGCTTGGACACTTTGCGCCACTTGTGATCGGCCTGTTCGCGCTTTCCATGGTTGGGGGGTTTGTGGCGTGGTTTGGCGTCGGCGCGCGGCTTCCCTTTGCCGCGGGCATCGATGCTTTTCTTCCGGCCATGTTCGCGCGGCGCAATCCCAAGACCGGTGCGCCGGTGCCGGCGATCCTGCTGCAGGCGGGGTTGATGATCGGTATCGCGATCCTGAGCCAGGCGGGATCGAGCGTCGCCGGTGCCTACGACTTCCTCGTCGCGATGGGAGTGCTGGGCTCGACCATTCCATATCTCTTTATGTTCTGGGTCTATATCAAGACCGCGAACATGCCCGCGATCCCCGGAGCATGGGGGCCACCGGGTGGAAAGCGCATGACGACGCTGCTCGGCTGGGTTGGCATGGTGTCGAGCTTCCTCGCCATCGTCTGCTCGATGGTGCCGAGCTCCTCCGACCCGCATCCGATGACGGCGTTTGTGAAGATCGTCGTGTCGACGCTGGTGATGCTTGGCGCTGGACTGTTGCTCTACTGGTAGGCAACACGTCGGCGTGCGCGGGTTGCCACTTGAGCGAAGGGCTCGAAGCCTTCGGTTATAAGCAAGAGCTCAAACGCTCGCTTACGCTGTTCGATCTTCTGGTCTACGGCCTGATCTTCATCAGCCCGACAGCGCCCATTGCGGTGTTCGGCATCGTCTACAACGCGTCAAAGGGCATGGTGCCGCTGGTCTACGTGATCGGGCTGGTAGCGATGCTGTTCACAGCATTTTCCTACATGGCGATGAGTCGTGCCTTTCCTGTCGCGGGTTCGGTCTACGCCTATGCCGGCCGCAGTATAGGCGCGTTCGCGGGGTTCATCGCGGGCTGGGCGATGCTGCTCGATTATCTTCTGCTCCCGACGCTCACTTATGTCGTGTGCGCCATTGCCATGAAAACAATGGTCTCTGGTATTCCGGGTTGGGGTTGGGTTGTGGGACTTCTGGCGCTGTCCACCTTCGTCAACTATCTCGGCATCGAGGTAACGGCGCGTGTCAACGCCATTCTTCTGGTGCTGCAACTGCTCGTGCTGGTGATTTTCATTGGCGCCGGCATCTGGGCGCTGATGCATCATGCCGGTGGCGTGCGGATCACGTTCACGCCATTCTACAATCCGGCCGTGCTGACGCCGACTCTGGTGTTCAGCGCGCTGTCGCTCGCGGTGTTGAGCTTCCTGGGTTTCGACGCAATATCGACGATGTCGGAGGAATCCAGGCACGGTGCAGGCGCGGTCGGTCGCGCGACGATCCTGTCGCTGTGTCTTTCCGCCGCTCTGTTCGTTGTGCAGACCTATGTTGCGGCATTGTTTGGCCTCGGCAGGACGTCCTTTGCAACCGGCGATCAGACTGACGCCGCCTTCTACAATATCGCGGCGATGATCGGCGGCATGCCGCTGAAGTTCCTGGCCGCGGTACCCGGCATCCTGTTTGGCGCGGTAGCGGGTGCGCTGGTGGCGCAAGCCTCAACGTGCCGGCTGCTATTCAGCATGGGCCGCGACGGGAAATTGCCGCGTTTCCTCGCGCATGTGCATCCCGAACGCAAAGTGCCGCAGAATGCAATCTTTCTGGTCGCGGCGATAACTTTGGTGCTGGGCGTTGCTCTGGTCGACAAGCTCGAACTGCTCACG
>CAZCJI010000495.1:0-2267 GCA_964498625.1 uncultured Rhizobium sp. | reverse complement strand
CGACCGCCAGATGCAGCAGGGCCAATGGGCCGATGTCGGCATGTTCCTGCAATCGATCATGCTGCTCGCGCGCGAGCAGGGATTGCACACCTGTCCGCAGGAGGCGTGGGCGGTGTGGCATCGCATCATTCGCGAGTTCTTGTCGGTACCGGAGGAGGAGATGATCTTCTGCGGCGTAGCACTCGGCCATGCCGACGAAAGCCATCCGGTGAATTCCCTCGACAGCGACCGCGCCCCGCTGGAGGAATGGGCGCGTTTTTGCGAAGGCTGATAGGGCATTGATTTCTCTACAGTTTTACCCTCTGGAACCAGAATAGCCGCTTTCTGCTTTACATAGAAAGAAAATGTGATATATTTTTCCTATGAATAGATCGCTTCAATCCGGATTTCGCGACGTTTCCCCCCAATTCCGCCACGCCGTGGACGATACGGTACTGAGCAAGGCCGTGCTGCGCGCGGCGGAACGGCTGGATATCTCGAATACGACGCTGGCGAAAGTCCTTGGCCTGTCGGGCCCCACCATCACGCGGATGCGTCAGGGCGCGTACACGATGGAACGCAAGGACAAGGCATTCGAACTGGCCGCTTTGTTCGTGCGCGTCTATCGCTCGCTGGACGCCATTGCCGGTGGCGATGACCATGTCGCGGCGACCTGGATGAAATCGGACAACACGGCGCTTCAGGACAAGCCGGTCAACCTCATTCAAAAAGTGACGGGGCTGATCGATGTCCTCGCCTATCTGGACGCGCGAAGAGCTCTTAGCTAGCTCGCTTGCCGTCGAAGCGGTGGCGTGGCGCGCGGTCGAGGCGCAGCACCGCGTCTCCACCATGAAGCTTGTCGACTCGCTCAGCGAACAGGCGGCGCTGGAGCGCGTGCTTGAGGAGACCAAGCCCGCGATACCGCCGGATTGTGCGCATCTGCACTATCTCCTGTTCTCGCCATTCCGCTATGCGCGGGGCAATCCGCATTCGTCGCGTTTCCGCCGCGCCTATGCGTTTGAGGGTGTTTTCTACGCCTCGGCATCGCCGGAGACAGCGATCTGCGAAATCGTGTTCTACCGCTTCCTGTTCTATGCGGAGTCGCCGGATACGCCGCTCCCCGGCAACGCCGCGGAATACACGGTGTTTGCGGTGCAACTGCGCGCCGATCCGGCGCTCGATCTTACACGGCCGCCGATGAGCGCGCATCTTCAGGTCTGGATGAGGCCGGATGACTACGCGCCCTGTCAGGCGCTGGCGGATGACGCGCGCAAAGAAAAGATCGAAGCGATCTGCTATCCGTCGGTGCGCGATCTGCAGCATCGTCTGAACTACGCGGTTCTGACGCCGAAAGCCTTCGCGCAACCGGGCCCTCTGGCGCAGCAGAGCTGGCATCTCTTCTTGCGCAACGAAAGCGCGCTCGCCAAATGCGAGGCGCCGGAGACCGGCATCACGTTCCAGAAACGGGATTTCGATGTCGCATCGCGCATTCGTGTGTCTGACAAAAGCCAAATAAAAAAGGCTCATTGATGTATTGCGTTGTTCTCGAATGCGACTGCGTTCCGGCAAGCGAGGGGTCCGAAGCTGCTTTGGAAATTACGAACGAATTTCGGAAACACCGCGAACCCAGATACACGAATGTGACCTGTACCTATGTCGACGGAAAGCTAGTCTTAAGTGCGGACAACGATGGTTGGGATAGAGATGGTTTGAATTTGATGGACGAGTTTTCGGATTGCCTGAGCGCCTATATCCGGGCGTTCGATGGTGATATGCGCTTGGTATCGGCAACACGATTGAGCTGCTAAGCCGTCTAAGCAGCCTGATCGCCACGCGCCGATCGGTGGCGCTGGTGCCGGGCTGGTTTACGGCACGATCCCCTGGCTGCGCAGATAGGCCACGATCTCCGCGGCGCAATCGTCCGGCGTGCGGTTCGCGGTCTTCACCACGATCTCCGCCGAGTCGGGAATCTCGTAAGGCGACGAAATGCCGGTGAAGTTCTTGATCTCGCCGGCCTGCGCCTTGATGTAGAGGCCCTTCGGGTCGCGCTGCATGCAGACCTCGATCGGGGTATCGACGAACACTTCGATGAACTCGCCATCGGCCAGAAGCTCGCGCGCCATGCGCCGCTCGCTCTTGAACGGCGAGATGAACGAGACCAGCACGATCAGCCCGGCATCGACGAACAGCTTCGACGCCTCGCCGACGCGGCGGATGTTCTCCACGCGGTCGGCATCGGTGAAGCCGAGATCGCGATTGAGGCCGTGGCGGACATTGTCGCCGTCGAG
>CAZCJI010000494.1:0-2269 GCA_964498625.1 uncultured Rhizobium sp. | reverse complement strand
GTGCCATCCGGCATAGTGATATGGAAATAGCCCGCGCCGTTGATCGCGAGATCATAGGGATTCGACGTCTGCGTCAACGATCCCTGGCTGATGATGCGATAGACGGCCGCCGTGCGCACGCCGGCGCCGAGCTGGATGCCGGTCGGAAGCAGCGTGCCGGTGTCGGAGGACTGCGCACCAGGCTGCTCGACATTCTGGTAGAGCAGATCCTGGAATTCCGCGCGCTGCTGCTTGTAGCCGGTCGTGTTCATGTTCGCCAGATTGTTGGCGATGACTTCGACGTTGGTCTGCTGGGCCATCATTCCTGTGGCGGCAATTGCGAGGGCTCTCATGGCGGTGCTCCTTAACTTCCGGGCGTCTGGCCAAGCTTGTCGATGGCCTGGCGCATGAGTTCTTGCTGGGATTGCGTGAGCGTGGCGGTTGCCTGATAGGCGCGCATCACTTCGATCATGTGGGAGATTTCCACGACCGGCTGGACGTTCGATCCTTCGATCGTGCCCTGCGTCAGCGTGACACCGGTTGCGTCGTTCGGCGTGGCTGCCGTGGAGAAATCGTTCGCGCCGCTTTTTTGCAAAGCCGCTTCGTTGGTGAACGACACGACTTTTAGCTTGGCGATCTGGCCGTTCTTTCCGCTGATCGTTCCATCCTGGCCGATATGGATGTCGCCATCATCGGGAGAGATGGTGACCGAGCCGCCATCGCCCTGCACGGCATTGCCGTTT
Organism: uncultured Rhizobium sp.; assembly: GCA_964498625.1. GTDB lineage: Bacteria > Pseudomonadota > Alphaproteobacteria > Micropepsales > Micropepsaceae > Rhizomicrobium. Next base: position 1,547 of record CAZCJI010000494.1, on the reverse strand, counting down.
TCATCGACGATCTGGCCGGCGGTATCGAGAGCGAAATGACCGTCACGCGTATAGCGGTTGCCGTTCGGGGTCTGCACGACGAAAAAGCCTTTGCCGTGGATCGCGACATCGAACGGCGCGCCGGTATTCGTGCGCGGGCCTTCGCTCATGTCGCGCGCATTGCCGGTGTCTTCGACGAAGCTCAGTGTCTGCGTGCCGCGTTCGCCCTCGGTGGGACGAACCTGCGCGACATATTCCTGGAAAGTCGGCTCTTCGCGGCGATAGCCGGGCGTGGAGACGTTGGCGACGTTGTTCGCGATCACGTCCATCGACTGATAGGCCGCGAGCTGTTGTGACAGGGAAACGAGAAGCGAGTTATCCATGGTCCGCGGTCCTTTCTGGCCCGCTGCCCGTTAACTGCACCCGTCATGCCATGCGAAAAGCGGCTGTTTTCCTGAAATTCTCAGATGCCCTGTCGAGGCGTGCGGCAAACTCTGCCGGGACAAGGCTGCCTCTGCGCGCGATTTGAACCAGTCCTTAACCATGTCCGCATACGGTGCGTTCACCAAGACGGGTGAGGGCACGCATGTCAAAGCCAAAGAAGCAGGACGAGGAAAAGCCGGAAAGCGCCGCCGAAGGCGCGGAAGGTGCGGCCCTGGAACCAAAGCAAGGTTTCGTTAAGAAATTGCTCGGCAACAGGAAGCTGCTGATTATCGCCGCAGCAGGCTTGCTCGTGGTTCTGGGCGGCACGGGCGCAGGACTCTATTTCTTCGTCTTCGCGGCGCCGAAAGCCGACGCGACCAGGACGGCGAATGCCGAGCCGATTCCGGCGACCCCGCCACAAGTTGCCTTCTATGACGTGCCCAACATCATCGTGAACATCCAGAGCGCCGACGGCAGCCCGGCCTATCTCAAGCTCGGGACCGCGCTTGAGCTCAACAGCGAAGACGAAAAGGCCGGGATCACGGCGTTGATGCCGCGCATCGTCGATCAGTTCCAGGGTTACCTGCGCGAACTGCGCATCGATGACCTCAAGGGCTCCGCCGGCGTGCTCCGTCTCAAGGAAGAACTTTTGCGCCGCATCAATGTGGCGGCCGCGCCCTATCGCGTGCGCGACGTGCTGCTCAAAGAAATGATCGTTCAGTAGGAACCCATGACCGACGAGACCGAAAATCCGCAAGCCATCGAGGATCAGGATGGCGAGATGATCGAACCGCAAGCCGCGGCAACCGGTGAGCGCATCCTGAACCAGGAAGAGATCGATTCTCTTCTGGGCTTCGACATCAACAACGACCAGCTGCAGGAAAAGAGCGGCGTCCGCGCCATCATCAATTCCGCGCTTGTGTCCTATGAGCGTCTGCCGATGCTCGAAATCGTGTTCGACCGCCTGGTGCGGTTGATGACGACGAGCCTGCGCAATTTCACCTCTGACAATGTGGAAGTGAGCCTCGACAGCATCACCTCCATCCGCTTCGGCGACTATCTGAATTCCATTCCGCTGCCCGCGATCCTTGCCGTGTTCCGCGCCGAGCAGCTCGACAATTACGGCCTCTTCACCGTCGATTCGA
>CAZCJI010000493.1:0-2269 GCA_964498625.1 uncultured Rhizobium sp. | reverse complement strand
ACGAGCCGACGCCGTGGCCGGTGCCGTGATCGTAATCGCAGCCGACATCCCACAGTGGTTTGCGCGCATGGGCGTCGAGCGCGGCGCCCGTCGTGCCTTCGGGGAAGCGGATGGTGGCGAGCGCGATATGGCCCTTCAACACGCGGGTGAAGCGATCCTTCATCTCCGCGGTCGGCGTGCCCACGATCATCGTGCGCGTCACGTCGGTGGTTCCGTCGGGATACTGGCCGCCGGAATCGATCAGATAGATCTCGTTCCTGTTGATCTTGCGGTTGCTCGACGTCGTTACGCGGTAATGCGGGAGCGCGGCATGTGGTGCGGCGCCCGAAATAGAATCGAAGGAGAGATCGGTCAGCGACCCTTCTTTGCGGCGATAGCCTTCGAGTACTTGCGCCGCTTCAATCTCGGTGAGTTCGCCGTTCGGCGCTTCTCGGGCCATCCAGGCGAGAAACCTGGTCAGCGCCGCACCGTCGCGCACATGCGCCTTGCGGGCGCCTTCAATCTCGACCGGATTCTTGCACGCCTTAGGCAACTGGCATGGATCCACGCCGCGCTTCACGGTCGCGTTGGCGGCCGCCAATCGCGAGAACACGGCGGACGCGGTCCATGTCGGATCGGCGACAACTGTCTTGTGGGACAGCGCATCGAGCGCTGCGTTGAACTCGCTGGGCTCGCGCACCCTCACGGCATTGCCGAAATGCTTCACGAGTTCGGGCGACGATTTGCGGCCATCCATGAACAGATCAACCGAACCGTCGGAATTCAGGATCGCAGTGGAAAGAACGAACGGCGTGTGCGGCGTGTCGCCGCCGCGCATGTTGAGCAGCCAGCAGATCGAATCCGCGAGCGACACGATGGCGGCATCGGCGCCAAGTTTCTTCACGTCCTCGGCAATGCGCGTGCGTTTGGATTCCGCGCTTTCGCCGGCGAGGTTCATCGCATGCGGCACGGCCTTCGCTGTCGGCGCCGCGGGACGGTCATGCCACACCGCGTCGATCGGGTTGCCGTCGGTCGGCACCAGCGTCGCGCCCGCACGTTCCACCGGCATGCGCAGCGCATCGGCATTGGCGGCGGAATGCACCCACGGATCGAACCCGATCCTGGCCCCCTTCGGCGCGTTCGCCTCCAGCCACGCGTTCGGGCCCTCCTCGACCAGATCGCGCGGATCGAACAGTTTGGTGTCGGTCTGCTGGCGAACCTGCAGCGTGTAGCGCCCGTCTGCGAACACCGCGGCCTTGTCCTTCAGCACCACGGCCGCGCCGGCCGATCCCGTGAACGCGGTCAACCAGGCCAGACGCTCGTTGCACTCCGGCAGGTACTCGCTCTGGTACTCGTCGGAATGCGGCACGACGAACCCGTCGAGCCCGCGCTTTGTGAGTTCCGCGCGCAGGGCCGCCAGCCGTGGCGCGCAGGTCGCGGCATCGGAACGGTCATCGAAAGACTGGAAAGAGGCGGTTTTGTCCATGATCTATCCATTGTCATGGCCCGCGAATGCGGGCCACCCAGTTGGGTTCTGCACGATGGCATATAGGCAAAAAGATCGCCAGAAAACCTCACGCCGAACAGGTGTCCGCTGGGTGGCCCGCACTAAGGCGGGCCATGACAATTGGGGCTTAAGCCGCAGAGGGGCGGAGGATATAGAGCACCACGGCCACCGCAACCAGGCCCGGAACGTCGCCAGTGAGATGGCCCATATGCTCGGGCATCTGTAGGGCCTGGTACGCCATGATCGCGGCGTGAACGAGGCTGGAGACGATGGTGAACATGATCAGGCTCGCGTTCGCGGCCGGATTGCGCGATGCGAGGATCAGGAACACGCCGAGCGTCGCGTAGACGCCGACGATCATCATGAAATAGTCGTTCGTATAGGGTGCGCCCTCGTGCCATGCCCAGCCGGACGGCCACACGATCGAGAGCGGATAGATCAGGCAGAAGACGACGCCGAACACGATCAGCGCATATTTGAGCAGATCTGCACGTGACATGGCTGAAACCCCGATGGTGCGGGAATAGCCTAGGCGCGTGCCGCAGGCCGCTCAAGCGTCAGCGCCGACCAATGCCCGTCGCGCAGCGTACCGCGCAGGATCAGGCCCTGCGGGCGATAGAAGCTCACGACCATATTCTCCTGCCATTCCAGAAGGCCGGACAGCACCGCGATGCCGCCGGGCGCGAGCGCGCGCGCGATGTCGGGCGCGAGCCTGGTCAGGGGACCGGCAAGGATGTTCGCGATGATGAGATCGTAGGGCGCGTGTTTGGCGAGCGCCGGATG
>CAZCJI010000492.1:0-2275 GCA_964498625.1 uncultured Rhizobium sp. | reverse complement strand
AAGCCTCCCCACATTCTGGAATGACAAGGGGCGCCTCGCCAGGCGCCCTTTTTGTTTGTGCGGCGGCATCTGTATAATCCGCGAATGGACGCGCTCCGGAACCTTTCTATCAGCAGTTGGACCGGGCCGTTCGGCGAAGCCGAGCGGCGCGATGCCATTGGCGCCCTAGAAAGCGGGCAGGTTCTGTTCTTCCCGCAACTGCCCTTCGTACTGCGTGCGGAGGAAAAACCGCTTCTGACGCCGTCGCTGTCCAGCGGTCGCGCGAAGAATATCAGCCTCGATCCGTCCGGCAGGCTGAAACACGAATCCGGCGACGCACGGGAACGCGCGCTGCTGCAGGCCATGATGCAGCGCTTCGCGACCGGCGCCGTATCGCTGGTGAGCGGTCTGTTCCCGAACTACGCCCAGGCGCTGGAACGCGCACGCACATCCTATCGGCCCTCCGAGATCGCGGGCCGCAAATATTCGCCGGTACATGACGACACACGGCTGCACGTGGACGCGTTTCCCACCCGGCCGATGCGCGGGCGCCGGATCATGCGCCTGTTCTCGAACGTTCATCCCGGCGATCTCTCTCGCATCTGGAATGTCGGCGAGCCGTTCGCGGATATGGCCGGCAAGATCCTGCCAAACATCAAGACACCGCCGGCGTTTCAGAGCTGGGTCAATTTCCTCACCCATCCGGGGAATGGGCTGCGCAGTCCATACGACAATCTCATGCTCGGGTTCCACGACACCGCAAAGTTGGACATGGCTTATCAGAACGCGACGGTGAAAACCGAGATCGCGTTTCCGCCGCGCACGACGTGGCTCTGTTACACGGATCAGGTGATGCACGCGGCGCTGTCGGGGCAGTTCGTTCTCGAACAAACCTTCCATCTGGACATCGATGCGATGGCCCAGCCGGAGCGCGCGCCCATCCGGGTTCTGGAGAAGATGACCGGCCGCGCGCTCGCCTAAGGCAGCGTGCAATCCAGAATCTTCGGATCGAAGATCGAGCCGATAAAGAGATGGCCGTCCGCCGCGGCGCCGACGCTGGCCGCGCCGATCTCATCGCCAAGATTGGTGTAGACCGCTTGCGCTTCCTGCGGCTCACCGTTTTTCACCGGCATGCGAAAAATCTGCGACGGCGATGGCTTCGACGGATCGTCGCGATAGGCGAGCACGCCGAACAGATTGGGATGGGCTGCAACCCAGAGATCGCCCTTGTCATCGATATCGATGTTGTCGGGACCGGCGGGCAGCGTGAACGTCACGTCCGGCGTGAGTTTTCCGGAGAACGGATCGCGATTGAAAGTTTGAATATTGTGCGGCGTTGTCTCCGCCACATAGATGCGGTTGCCGTCCGGCGAAATATTGATGCCGTTGGCGAAGGTCAGATTGTTCGCGACCTCCTTGAACACGTTGCCGTCGAAATAAAGAACATCGGCGCGCGGCAACATCAGATAATTCTCGATTGTCATGCCCAGCGGCGTGCGGCTGCCGTGATCGTTGGTGACGTAGAACTGCTCCTTGCCGACCGCCACGAGATCGTTGGGGCTGATCAGCCTGTCGCTTTCGATGTCACCGATCTGACTTAGGCTAACAATATTGGGTGACAGAACACCTCTGAGGGTGAGCCGCACGTCAAAAATTTCTACACTCGATTTTCCATCACTGCGGTGATTGATGGCCATCAGCGTCAGTGAATCATCTGCCGCGCGGAACAAGCTGATTCCGTGCGGATGGAAATCTGATGAGGTGCCGGGAAGCTTGGCAACAACACCGACGGACGTTTCAGGTGGGTTTGAAGAGGATTCTCCGTCTGCGGATTCGGAAGTCAGAACCGAGCTACCAGCCTTGGTGACGATCCACGATTCACGCAAAGGCAAGATGTAAATGCCGTCAGCCTTCGACGGCGGATCGGCGCGACGGTCGCTGGCCGATATGAAGATGAGACCGTCCTTGCGGTCGATCTGCATATCCTCCGCGCCGACGACACCGCCAACCGTGCGGCAGGTGCCGGCGAAACCCGGCGTCACCCGCGCAAACATTCCGCCCATAATCACGGCGCGCGTCATCACCGCCACGACCCCGACGACGACAACGGCGCTGGTGGTGAAGGCAATGCGCTTCCAGGGTTTCATCGGTCTATCCCGCGAGCGCCAAGCCCTGGCTGAATTGCAGATCGGCAAGCCGCGCATAAAGCCCGCCGCGCGCGACATGTTCGGCATGGCCACCCTCGCCCACGACCTTGCCATCCTCCATCACCACGATGCGCTTCAGGCGCTGGATG
>CAZCJI010000491.1:0-2290 GCA_964498625.1 uncultured Rhizobium sp. | reverse complement strand
ACCTCGGAGAAGGAGCCGAGAATGGCGATCAAACCCAAAGCATCGTTCGATCCAAAAACGTTTCTCGCTAAGGTCGGCGACGGACGCCATATTGTAAGGCACCGCAAGGGTGAGGCCGTGTTCTCACAAGGAGAGCCCGCGGATACCGTGTGCTATATCCAAGAAGGCAAGGTGAAGCTCACCGTCGTGTCGGAGCAAGGCAAAGAAGCGGTCGTCGCAGTTCTTGGGCCGGAGGACTTTTTTGGCGAAGGCTGTCTTACCGGGCAGCGCCTGCGCATTGCGACGGCCACCGCCGCGACGGACACTGTCATTGTGCATATAAAGAAGGCCACCATCACGGCCTTGATTCATGAGGAACCGGCGTTTTCTGAGATGTTTATCGCTCATCTCTTGAATCGAACCGTGCGCGTTGAGGCGGACCTTGTGGATCAATTGTTCAATTCTAGCGAAAGGCGTCTCGCACGATTGCTGCTGCTATTGGCGAACTTCGGCAAGGAAGGAAAGCCCGAGCCCATAATCGCGAAGATCAGCCAGGAAACGCTCGCTGAAATGATCGGGACAACAAGGTCACGCGTCAGTTTTTTCATGAACAAGTTTCGTAGGCTGGGCTTCATCAACTACAATGGCGATGTCAACCTCAAAGGCGGCATCGAAATTCATCACTCATTGCTGAACCTCGTCCTTCACGAGCGCCCGCATATCGAGACGTAAGTATGATCATTGCCTCTCGGAAACAGGCCCAAGACCCGGCCGTCAGGCGGTCGGGTCCAGAGCACGTTGCGAGATAGTGGACCTACCAGTCGCGCTTGACGTCGTAGTAGTTGTACGAGGTCTCGCGGATTTTGCCGAATTCGCCGTCATTCTTGGTTAGGTCTTCGAGCAGGTAGGCTGGCGCCTTTTCCATCGCGTCCTTCGCGATGGGGACGACATATCCGCCCTTGGCCTTGCTAAAGGTGAGCATCGACCAGGGAACGGGATGAAATTTCTCACCCATGCCGAGTACGCCACCGAAGCCGAGCGCCGCGAACATGATGGAATCGGATTCTTTGTCGAGGATGACGTCCTCGACATGGCCGATCTTGTCGCCTGTCAGATTGAAAACATTTGTTCCTTTGACCTTGGAGGCCAGTATCGCACTGGTATGACCAGATACAGTCGTCATTTTTGTTTTCCTTTTTTGAAGTCATTCTGCAAACGCCCGCCTGCCTCCGTCGTTCCGGTCTGGTAGTGAAAGGATAGCAAAGGTCGCAACAAGAACTGCGGCCGCGCGCTGGTGAAATGACTGCACATCGCGATGTGCGGCTGGGCTTGGCGTCATGCCGCCAAGCCGGAGGTGGATGTACAGCCTATGATCGTGCCGCATGGCACAGTTGACGATGTCCAGCCGGTAACCGACCGCACAGCCACCGGCAAGCCACGCCGTTTGAAGCCGGATCGGGCGGAACTATGAATATGCAACTCTGATCCAGTTGATGCTGACTGAGAAGCCTTCGTCCGGGGCCGAAAACAACGTTGGCGCATTGTCTTGTTGCAATCCGTGAGGCAGAGCAGATGTATCTTGGTGGTGGCTTGGTTGGTACTGTTTTGATCGTACTTATTGTTCTATTCGTTCTGGGGCGTCTCTAGTTTCCACAAGCGCGGTTGCGTTGCGCCAAGACGGTCAGTGGTATGGGTGTATGGTCCGTTGCAGGCCGGGTATTTTGAGTGCCGGCGGATCGTTTTTGGGCGATGCGTCGGGAGATCGCCCACCTCTTCGATGAGCTAGGGGTCTTTCGTTTACGACGACGACTCGTTGTAAATTGCTGCTCTCCGATTGTGATCGTCACCGCGCGGGGGAAAAAAGGGGCGGCCAAATAGCCGCCCCTTTGAAATCTCTGGATCAGAACTTGATCCAAACGCCGTTGCGCCAATAGCCCCGGCCTTCATGCTCACGCCAGCGATTGTGATCGTGGTCGGCGTCCCATTTCCAACTGTCTTCATGGACGGTGACGCCGAACGTTGGCTGGTATTCATAAGTCTTCTTCACATGCCAGCAATCGCCATCTTGATTGCAGACGATGGCCGCCGATGCACTGGTTACGGTCAGTGCAAATGCACCAACGGTAAACAGCGCCGCGACAGCGGCAGCCTTCATGCCATTTTTCATAGGAGTTCTCCGGATAAAGCCCTTCACGTCATTAACGATTGAACGGACACAAAGACCCAAAGCTCCTAAACAAGAAACTTCAACCGGAGATCCGATCCGCCGGGTGATCAATCGGTGGCGGTGTGCCGCTTAAAGCGGGCGAAT
>CAZCJI010000490.1:0-2292 GCA_964498625.1 uncultured Rhizobium sp. | reverse complement strand
CGACCCGCTCGCCTCTGCCTCCGGCAACAATCACGACAGCGATGCGCGGCATTCCTGCTCCGTGTGAAAACCAGCGAGACATCTAGGGGATGGCTGGCTTCCTTAGCAAACCCAGCGATTGACGCACTGCACAAAATTCTGTTGCATAGAATATGGTCAGTATAATCACTGCCTAAATTGTAGGCACTCTATGAATATCGAAAGCTCCTTGCCGCTTGACGCCGCCGCCATGATCGCCGGTGCGCTGCCGCTTCCTGTTTTGGTGGTCGGAGCCAATCAGCGGCTGGTGTTTGTGAATCCGGCGGCGGAGCAGTTCTTCGATAGCGGCGCAGGGCTGCTTCTCAAGCAGACCATCGACGCTCTTGTGCCCTTCGGTTCGCCATTGCTCGGCCTGATCGCGCAGGCGCGAGAACGCGGCGCCTCGGTCGGCGAGCGCATGATGGATCTGGCCACGCCACACCATGGCGAACGCGTCGCCGACGTGACCGTGACGCCGCTCCCCGAACCGGAGAACGCGGTGATCGTCACGCTGCAGGAACGCAGCCTCGCGCAACGCATCGAGCGCCAGCTGGTACACCGCGGCGCGGTGCGCTCGATGCACGGTATGGCATCGGTGTTGGCGCATGAGATCAAGAATCCGCTGGCCGGCATCCGCGGTGCAGCGCAACTGCTCGAGGAATCCGTTCCGGAGAGCGAAAAAAATCTCACCCATCTGATCTGCGCCGAAACGGACCGTATCCGCACGCTGATCGACCGGATGGAATCCTTCAGCGACACGCGCGGCTTCCAACGCAGCCCCGTCAACATTCACGAAGTGCTCTACCGCGTGCGCAGCATCGCCAGCACCAGTTTTGCCAGGGATGCGATGTTCATCGAAACCTTCGATCCATCCCTGCCGTCCGTGCTCGGTGATTTCGACCAGCTCGTGCAGGTGTTTCTCAATCTGGTGCGCAATGCTGCCGACGCGTTGCCAGAAGGAAGCGGCGAGATCACGCTGACGACAGGCTATCGTCCCGGAGTGCGTCTTGGCGCGGCAGCGGCCGGCGAACGCCAGAGCCTGCCGCTCGAAGTCACGGTGCGCGACAACGGCGCGGGCATTCCCGCCGAACTGATGCCCAGCATCTTCGATCCGTTTGTCACGACAAAGACCTATGGGCGCGGCCTCGGCCTCGCGCTTGTGGCCAAGATCATCGGCGATCATGGCGGCGTCATCGAGTGCGACTCCGCGCCCGGGCGTACTGTCTTCCGGATCCTCCTGCCGAAAGTGGCCGGCGAAGGCGAGGGGGGCTGAATGTCCAAAGGCCTGATCCTCGTCGCCGACGACGACAGCGCGATCCGCACCGTGCTCAACCAGGCGCTCGGACGCGCCGGTTACACCGTGCGCGCGACCGGAACGGCTGCGGGATTGTGGCGCTGGATCGCCGCGGGCGACGGCGCCCTGGTGATTACCGACGTCGTCCTCCCCGACGAGAGCGGCTTCGATCTGTTGCCGCGCATCAAGCGCCTCAGGCCGGAACTGCCGGTCGTTGTTATGAGTGCGCAAAACACCATCCTTACCGCGATCAACGCGGCGGAGCGCGGCGCTTTCGACTATCTGCCCAAGCCCTTCGACCTGAAGGAATTGACCGCCATCGTGCAGCGCGCGTTGGCAAGTCGTGTCGAAAAAAAGGAATTTGCCGCGCCTGAAGAGACGGAAGACCGCCTCCCGCTCGTCGGCCGCTCGGCCGCGATGCAGGAAATCTATCGCGTCATCGCAAGGCTGACGCAGAGTGATCTGACGGTGATGCTCACCGGCGAGAGCGGCACTGGCAAGGAACTCGTCGCGCGCGCGCTGCATGATTACGGCAAGCGCCGCCATGGCGCGTTCGTCGCGGTCCATGTGGCGGCGATCCCGAAAGAGCTGATCGAAAGCGAGTTGTTCGGGGTCGGCGCGGATTCAGGCGATCACAGCATCGGCCGTTTCGAACAGGCAGAAGGCGGAACGCTGTTTCTGGACGAGATCGGCGACATGCCGCTCGATGCGCAAACGCGATTGCTGCGCGTGCTCCAGCTGGGCGAATACACCGCGGTGGGTGGACGCGCACCGGTCCGCACCGATGTGCGCATAATCGCCGCGACCAACCGCGACCTGCGCCAGCTTATCCAGCAGGGCCTGTTCCGCGAGGATCTCTATTACCGCCTCAACGTCGTGCCGCTGCGCCTGCCGCCGCTGCGCGAGCGCGTCGAGGACATTCCCGATCTCGTCCGCCACTTCCTGCGCAAGGCGGAAGAAGAGGGACTGCCGCCGAAATA
>CAZCJI010000489.1:0-2295 GCA_964498625.1 uncultured Rhizobium sp. | reverse complement strand
GACCGGCGGCAACCACAAATTCAAGCGCAGTGAGAACGGATGATCCCTGTAAATAATGAAGGATTGGGGAGCGAAGCTTATCAGGTTCTTCTGGCGCGCGATGCGCTTCACTTCTGCGAGCAACGCGTCGCGGACAAACTCGCGATTGGCGGCCAGGCTCTGCAGCTTGTCCGCAACCGCATGCATCGCCTCGATCGAGTTTCCCTTGTAGGCTTTTTGCAAGACGTGGACGAAATCCTCCACGCCAATTGGCGCGATATCTGCTTTAGCCTCGAAAGAGATCGCCATTCTCAGTGTCCCGCGGTTCGATCCGCTTTGTTGAGAGAAATTGTCTTTTCGACCGCGCGACGAATGGCGGGGTGGGGGTCTGTTGCCAAACGCTTCAGTATTTCGTCCGTCTTCTCAGGCGCAACGCGACTTACCATCTTCAGCGCTTCCCATCGGACATGGAAATGCGGCGAGGCCAACCCCGTTTCGATGAAGTCTTCGTCGACCGGCACATCCAGCGTTGTCAGCATCTGCATCGCGGTAGCGAGCTGGCTTGCAGAGGCGTCCAGCACCGTCACACCGCTCGGCGCCAGCGTTATCCTGTCAAAAGCCCATTCATAGTTGCCAAGGGCCTCCGAATGCAGCCGAAGCACAAAGCCCGGATCGCCGTCGGAGTGCCAGTCCAGAACGTCGCTGTGCCCATTTCGTTCGATTGCTCCGCCTGGAGGAAGCAGAATCTCGTCGCGTGGTTCGAGCCGTGCACTCGGGTCATAGACGTCGTTTCGAATCGGCCTGTCGCACCTGTAGCGTCGAACCGTGAGCGGGACTTTCCCGACATTGCGAGCCATGTAGTGCTGCGGATAAAGATAAAGACTGGCGGGAGATTGGTCGATCGTGGCAAGCGAAATGGCGTAGCCCTTCGTGACGTTGATCGTCAGAGAATTCCGATCTCGGAAAACGAGAAAATCCCTGTTGTCGTGGATTTCCTTCAATCGGCAGGCTGCCCAGCCGCTCAAGAAGGATCGGTCCATTTCGGCAAATATGGGTCTTGCAGACCAAAACCCGTCGCCGACTCCAAGCGCCAATATACGATCCAGTTCGCCAATGAGGCGATAGAATTTCTCGGTATCTCTGGACACGAAACGCTCTTGCTACGAGTTACACCGTCCGAAGCCCCGATACTGCTCCGCGCTGCGTTTTCGCCTTCGCGCAGCTTTTAGGCAAACGAAAAAAGGAGACTTGCGGTCTCCTTTCTTGTCCATCCCAGTATTCCAGCAAGCCACAATCCCGCCGGTGCAACATTCATTGCGCCGCAGGCAAATGAAAAACGGTAGATGCCGTTTTTATTCAGCTGCAGGCGTAAGGTTCGGGACATCGCCCGCATTCAGAGGGCGGAGATAGGGGCGGATCGGACCGTGCAAACAGCCGCAGGGCATTCCGCTGACCGAGTCGTAACCCCCGATTGCCGAGAGTTCCACATCCAAATCCGCGATCACCAAATTGGTCTCGGTGTTCATGATGAATTTCCAGCGCAATTAGCCAGGAAGACGGCCCCGTTGCGCTCGGCAAACACCGCCTCCACTCAGCCTTGATGAGCCAAGTTAGGTAAATAGGTAAGCAAATATTAACCTTTGTCAACAGGTTGCAGTGCCGCGCGATTGTGGCAAAAGCGTCCAACCGGCGCCATAACCCATTGCTATGACTGTATTTCTTCCTAAACTTGTCCTCGAAACAGATAAGAAAAAACGTTGCAGTTTTTACGACCCATAAAGTTCGACGTGTGATCTTGCCGGATTGAGGCAGCGAGGAGCCTGGCGGCGCACGGGACATATATTGCAGAAATTGGTGTCACTTAAGCGCGGTGGGGATGCCGCCGCGCATGTTGTCTCTCTCTGCGGCGAGAACGCTTGGGCGCGGCTCCGCGTTCTCGTTTTTCCTCTATGGGCAGTCACGCTGGTCTTTTTTTGCTGCCTCCGCGCCGCCAACGGAGAGGAAATGCGCCGGTCCGCTCAGGACCAATTCAATCTGATGGTCACCCGCTCCCAGAGCTCAATGATGGCACATCCGGATGTTGCATTGAGTGCAGCTGAGGACGCGGCGTCTCTCGCAAAGCAGTTTCAGGGGCAGCAATATCGAGAGGCTATGGCGACGGCGTATTGCCTTGAAGCGGAGGCCCTGAATAGGACCAATCGCAATCAAGCGGCGCGCGAAGTCGTAACCAAAGCCTCCGAGCTCGTGGCGGGCAGACGCGCGCCCACAAAACTGGACGGCGACCTCGCGCTCGCCCGCGCTGCCATTGCCGACTCT
>CAZCJI010000488.1:0-2298 GCA_964498625.1 uncultured Rhizobium sp. | reverse complement strand
GCCATGACCGACGATCAGGATTTCATGCGAAGACTGCAATGCATCCGCCACTGCAGTCAGGTAGGCCTTACTGTCATGCGCATGGCCAGAGCCCATCGACCCTGCCTTATGATGGATGTTTCCGTTCCAGTCCTTCGCTTGAATCCGGTGTTCCGTCGTGTCGCTTTTGGCGAACTCAAAAACCATAGCTTCGGCGTGATCGATATAAACGACGGCATGGAAACGGTGAGGCATTTTCGGCCCTTTCAAGGTGGAATATCTCGGACGCGCTACAACTAGTGCGACACGAGCGAACAGAGGTCCGCACACAGCAACAGGTCATGGGTTACACCACCTAGGACGAACTCACGCAGACGGCTATGCCCGTATGCACCGGCGACGATAAGATCGGTGCCCTGTTCCCTCGCGATAGCTTTTAGCCGCATCGCATTGTTTCCCGTCGAAGACGAGGCAAGCGTTTCCGCGCAAATGCCATGGGTTTTGAGCCATGTCGCAATGTCATCAAGATGCGCGCGCTTGGAGGATAGGACTTTTTCGTCTGCGATTTCGACGATGGTCACGCGCGCTGCCTTTTTCAGCAGCGCAAGAGCATCCAGTGTTGCGCGACGCGCCTCGCGTGTGTCTTTCCACGCAACCAGCACATGATCCAGGTTGAGCGTGCTCGCCTCAGCCGGAACAATGAGGGCGGCCCTTCCAAGTTGCATTACAAAATCGCTTATCTTCGCCTGCCGCCACGATGCACTGGTGACTACGAGATCGGCGCGTCCAGCTTCTCCTGCGAGGTAGTAGGCAAGCGGGCCGAGCGTAATTGTGGAGCGCCATTCAACTGGCCTGGAGCTTGTCTGGAGAGCATCTCGAAATTCCGCCTCCGCTTTCTTGATCTCTTCTTCTATGTCGTCGCTATCGGCTCCCATGAGTACTGTGGGCTCATATCCGTCGCCTTCGACGATTTGCATGGGCTGGCAAGCAGCGATGCCGATCACACCGGCATCCAGCCGCTCCGCAAGCTCGGCCGCAATCGCAAGTAAGCCGGTGTTTGATTGTCCGATCTCTAAGTGAACCATCAGAGTGGTGTGTGTCACATTCGTCTTTCGACTGAGGCGCGTCTCGGTGGATACGACTTTCGCTCAAACGACAGAAAGAAGGTTCTCGACATGGGTGGCGCCCGGAGCACCCCACGCCGTTTCCGCTGCCACTTCGCGCGCATGCCAAGAATGCACGATTCCGCTCAGTAGAACTTTACCGCCTTCGGCCGTCACAGTGATGGCATCCGGGTCAGGATACCAAGAGCGGTGTAGTGCATAGCTGATGTCGTTGCTGATATTAGCGATATTGACGTGTGGCTTGATCGAGATGTGATTGGAGATGCCAACGACACCATGCAGTCGAAGAACATTTTGCTCTGCGGCCTGCCGTTGAAAGTGATGGTCGACGATTCCGCTTAGGGTGACCCAGCCTTGCTCGACTTGCACCTGAACGGAGTCGGAAGGCACGGAAACATCCCATGCGAGGCGGTCGAGAACGGCCTCCGCGATCTGGTCATCGCCACGCTCGCGATCGAACGGCAATTGAACCTTGATCTCCTGGGCCACACCTGCAACGCCCTTTACGCGTCGAACGGCCTGTTCAGCTGCGCTCTTTTCAGCGTAACTCTCGACTTCACCGGTGAGAGTGATTACGCCCGCGTTTGCTGCGACACCGATATGCGCAGCTGTTACACTGGGATCCCAATTCAATTCGGCGATCACTTCGAGCTGCAAATGTGTGTCGTTCGACATGGATTTTCCTTTGTTGTCGGGTGTGAAGCGTCAGGGTTCGATGATCACTTTGAGCGCCTTCGTTTCGGCGGCGCGCGAAAAGGTATCGTAGGCATCGAGGATGCCGTCGAGCTTGAAGCGGTGCGTGATCAGCTGCTTCGGGTCGATCTTGTTGGACAGGACGGTCTTGAACAGCATCGGTATCGAGACCGTGTCGACAAGCCGCGTGGTGATCGCGATGTTGCGGTCCCACAGGCTTTCCAAGTGAAGATCGACTTTCTTACCATGCACGCCGATATTGGCGATGGTTCCGCCGGGCGTAACGATCTTTTCGCACAGTTCGAATGTGGCGGGGATACCCACGGCTTCAATGGCAGTGTCGACGCCGCGCCCATGGGTCATCTTCATGATCGCGTCTGCAGTGTCGCCGGCGGAGCTGTTGACGGTCGATGTGGCGCCGAAGCGCCTGGCGACCTCGAGGCGGTTGTCGTCGAGATCAATCATGATGATCTCGGCTGGCGAGTAGAACTGCGCCGTCAGG
>CAZCJI010000487.1:0-2300 GCA_964498625.1 uncultured Rhizobium sp. | reverse complement strand
TGATCATGCCGGGCGTGCAGAAACCGCATTGCAGGCCGTGGTGCTCGCGGAAGGCTTCCTGGACCGGATGCAGCTTGCCGTCCTTGGCCAATCCTTCGATGGTCGTGACCTCGGCGCCTTCCGCCTGCACCGCAAACATGGTGCAGGATTTCACCGCGCGGCCGTTCACATGCACGACACAGGCGCCGCATTGGCTCGTGTCGCAGCCGATATGCGTGCCGGTGAGGCCCAGTTGCTCGCGCAAAAAATAGACGAGCAGCGTGCGATCTTCGACATCGGCCGAAACCGGTTTGCCATTCACCGTCATGGAAACGTCAGTCATTAACGCGCCTTTTCACACTGAGGAAAGTTTTGAGTGCCGGACCGGCACCGTCAAGTCATGTTATCGCGGCAATACGATGCCGAAGACCAGCAGAAGAATGACGACGACGCCGACCAGCCCCACGACCCAGATCTCCGGCGTCACGACTTGACGCGGCGGCCGAATAGGCGCCGCCGGTCTTTCCACCGGTGCCGGGCCGGCCGCGACAAGTGGATCAGGTTCCAGCGCCACGGGTGCGGCTTGTGTCAGCGCCTGTGTGAAGCGGCCGAAGAAATCGTCGGCGATCTGCTTGGCCGCGCCATCGATGAGCCTTTGGCCGATCTGTGCGAGCTTGCCGCCGACGGTCGCCTTCGCGGTGTAACTCAAGACCGTTCCGTCGTCGGCCGGGCTGAGCACGACTTTGGCTTCGCCTTTGGCAAAGCCCGCGACACCGCCCTGGCCCTCGCCGATGAGACGGCAATAACGCAGCGGATCGAGATCGGCGAGCGTGACCTTGCCGCGGAACTTCGCTTTCACAGGACCGATCTTCAACGTCGCCACCGCGACGAAGTCCGTCGCGCTTGTTTTGTCGAGTTCCTCGCAGCCGGGAATGCAGTGCTTGAGAATTTCAGGATCGTTCAGAGCGGCCCAGACCGCATCCGCGGGCGCCGGAATGACATAGCGGCCTGTGAAATCCATTCTCAAATGCTCCGGGGAAAAGTGGAAACTAGAACGAATAGAGCGGCTTAGCCAAAGACGACGAATGGTTGAAATTTGCGATGATTAAATGACAGATTCGCTTCACCCGGGTTCCGATTTGTGTTAACCTTATTTTTACCACGAGTATTGGGGGTATGGGGATGGAGACGCGTGAACTTGATTCGCCGAGCACAGGCGAACTCGCGCAGGAAGTGATCGGTCAGGTCAAATGGTTCGACCTCACCAAGGGATACGGCTTTATCAAACAGGCGAGCGGGCAGGGAGATGTGCTTCTGCACCAGACCTGCGTGCGCCAATCCGGTTTCAAGGCGGCCTATGAAGGCGCCAAGGTCGTGTGCGAAGCCGTGCAGGGGCCGCGCGGTCTTCAGGCGCGCAGGCTGATCTCGCTCGACAACAGCACGGCGGCGGCGCCGGTGCATGCCGTGCAACGCTCGGCGCGCTATCTGGCCGAGCCGACAGGGGCACCGTTCGATGCCACCGTGAAGTGGTTCAACCGCGGCAAGGGCTACGGCTTCGTTTCGCGCGGGCCGGAATCGCCGGACATCTTCGTCCATATGGAAACGCTGAGACGCTATGGCATCCGCGAGCTGGTCCAGGGCCAGCGCGTCCGCGTGCGGACGGGCGATGGGCCGAAGGGCCAGCTGGCGGCGGAAATCACCATCCTCGACGCCTGAACGCATCCTTTTGCCAAGCCGCGCGCGTTGCGGCACTCTTGTGCAACACAAGAGGTTTTTCATGCGCGCGTTTTTCGTCGCTTTTGTTGTCCTGTTCTTCGCGACATCCACGGCCTTTGCATTGCCGGTGGAGAACATCTCCGTCGATACGAAGAAGGGCTCCTACATTTTCAAGGTGGAGGTCGCCGCCGATCACGACTCCCAGGAAAAGGGACTCATGTTCCGCAAGAAGATGGCGGCGAATGCGGGCATGATCTTCGATTTTCACCAGGACGTCATGACGACGTTCTGGATGAAGAACACGATCCTGCCGCTCGACATCATTTTCATCCGCGCCGACGGCACGATCTCGTCGATCGCGGCCAACGCCGTGCCGATGTCCGAAACGCCGATCCCGTGCGTCGAGCCGGTCCGCGCCGTGCTGGAGCTCAATGCCGGCCGCGCCGCCGCCCTGGGCATCGTTCCGGGCGCCAGGGTCCGCGCGCTGACCTTCGCAAACGCCCGTTGAACGCTGGGGGCCGACGTTGTAAGCACCCTCCCGTCCGGTGATTGGTCGCGGGGCGTAGCTCAGCCTGGTAGAGCATTAGCTTTGGGAGCTAAGGGTC
>CAZCJI010000486.1:0-2300 GCA_964498625.1 uncultured Rhizobium sp. | reverse complement strand
TTGTTGCCTTCGACGCTGAGCGGCTGCAGCGCGATCGACTTGTCGAGACCGCCGACCAGCACATTGGCACCTAGGCCGACGCCAACCGTGGCGCTTGCGGTCGCACCGGCATAGTCGCCTTCCAGCGCGCCGGCGCGGACGTCGGACGTCGGCGCGAACACGCCCCAAACCAACACGCCGCCTTCGGTGTAGCCGATATCAACGCCGAATTTTGAGATCGAGCCCGAGTAATGATCGTGATGCGAGTTGCCGCGGAATACGCAACGCAAATCCTTGGACGAACCGAACACGAAACCCCATCCGCTGGCGACGTTGCAGGTCAGCGTACCGACCTTGATGCCATGGGGAGCCGCCTGGGCGGGGGCAGCAAGCGCAAACGCGCCGAGCGCGACAGCGCTCATCATCAAACGAATGTTCTTGGTCATATCGAAAGTCTCCTGTGAAGTGGTTGCAAACGCCCGCCAGCCGTTCGCAGCAACAAAACGCGCCTGCCGCCGCCGGGTTCCCTATGGCTTCGTTAATGTCTGGTCAGGCAGCACAAGGGAAGAGGGAATCTCGTCCTAATTCCCGGTGACCGATTTACTTCCCCTGGAGGCCTGTGTGCCGGTCGAATAGGTCCCGTTCTCTACTAGGGCGAAAGTCACCCCGTCGTCCGTCGAATAGAGGTTCCAGGTGCCCCCTTCAGTGAACGGATAGGAGAACGTGATCTCGTACTGGACAGTCGCCATGGCGGGATCGTGGAGGGCGATGATGGCGTTCTTGCCGAGGCCCCTGATATTGGAGAGCACGCCGCCGCCATAGGCGGAGGTACATCCGGTATCCAGCAGCGCGAAGCCGCCGCCGTTCTTGCGAATCTTGTAGGCGTTGCAGAAGCCGTCGAGCGTCAGCGTCGTGGCGGCGGACGCCGCGCCCGCCGTGGCGAAAAATGCCGATATTCCGAGGAGAAGGATTTTGCGCATCGGTTTCTCCGGTAGATGCGGGTGGCCGCCCGCGAATCACGTCGCTAACTTAACTACAGTGTCTTGGCCCGGCTTGTCTTCCTGTTCCGGAACCGAATCGCTCGAAATCCTGCGGTTTGGGCTTGCGAATCGGGAGAACGGCTGATAGACGCCCGCATGGAACAGCGTACCCCCATCCGCGAAGCCCTGACCTTCGACGATGTGCTGCTTGTGCCCGCCGCTTCCGAAATTCTCCCCGCCCAGGTCGATACACACACCCGTCTGACCAAGACCGTCGAACTTGGCATCCCGCTGATCTCCGCCGCCATGGACACGGTGACCGAAGCCGGTCTCGCCATCGCAATGGCGCAGGCCGGGGGAATGGGCGTGATCCACAAGAACCTCTCCATTCAAGAGCAGGCCGAACAGGTCCGCCGCGTCAAGAAATTCGAAAGCGGCATGGTCGTGAACCCGGTCACTATCGGCCCCGATGCGACGCTTGCTGACGCCTTCGCATTGATGGAGCGCTATCGCATCTCGGGCATCCCGGTGGTCGAAGGCGCGAACGGCAAGGGCGCCGGAAAGCTTGTCGGCATTCTCACCAATCGCGATGTGCGTTTCGCAATCGACATGCGCCAGCCGGTGCGCGAGCTGATGACGAAGGACAATCTCGTCACCGTGCGCGAGGGTGTCGGCGCGGAAGAGGCCAAGCGTCTTCTGCATCAGCGCCGCATCGAAAAGATTCTGGTTGTGGACGATGCCTATCGCTGTGTCGGCCTGATCACCGTGAAAGACATCGAAAAGGCGCAGAAACACCCCAACGCCTGCAAGGACGATCGGGGACGTCTGCGTGTCGCTGCCGCGACCGGCGTCGGCGACGACGGCTATGCGCGCGCCAGCGCATTGGTCGATGCGGAATGCGATGTGATCGTGGTCGATAGCTCGCACGGCCATTCCAGAGGCGTGCTCGACAGCGTCACACGCATCAAGAAGATTTCCAACTATGTCCAGGTCGTCGCCGGCAACGTCGCGACGTCGGACGGCGCCAAGGCGCTGATCGATGCCGGCGCGGATTGCATCAAGGTCGGTATCGGGCCGGGATCGATCTGCACAACGCGCATCGTCGCCGGCGTCGGCGTGCCGCAGCTCACCGCCGTAATGGATGCGGTGGATGAGGCGCGCAAAACCGATACGCCGGTGATCGCCGATGGCGGCATCAAATATTCCGGCGATCTCGCGAAGGCGATTGCCGCTGGCGCGAGTGTCGCCATGGTGGGTTCGATGCTTGCCGGCACCGATGAGGCACCCGGCGAAGTGTTTCTCTATCAAGGCCGTTCCTACAAAGGCTATCGCGGCATGGGC
>CAZCJI010000485.1:0-2302 GCA_964498625.1 uncultured Rhizobium sp. | reverse complement strand
TGATATTCCGGCGCAATGACGCCATAGCCTACGAACACCAGTGGCGACTTTGTGACCGTGACCTCAGGCTTCGCGAATTGTGGTGTCCAATAGGTTACTTCGTCGGGGAATTTTGGAGTCATCGCGCCTTGCGCGGTATCAAAGGTGAAGTTGGACGCGGCACCATCGAGCTTGATCGCGACCGCCGGCACGTCCTGGAAATAGCTGCCGTGGTTCGCGGGCTTCACGCCGACGCGCTTCAGCTCATCCGCGATCCATTGCGCCGCCGCCTCGCCGGTCTTGCTGCCCGGACCACGGCCCTCGAACGCATCATCGGCCACAGCCTTGTCGCGGATCGACAGATCGGCGGCGGCGAGTTCGGGGCTGGTTGTCGGATGGGCCGGGTAGTTCGCAAGCGCCGGAACGGCAGCAAGCGTCAAAGCAATCGTCATGGCTGATCTGCGGGAAAGATGCATCGGTGCTGGTTCCATTTTGCTGAGGCTGCGGCCATCCTAAGCGATGAACCGCAAGGCGCAAACGAGGACCCGGATGATCGAATTCTTCAACTCGCCGGAAGGCAAAGCCGCAAAGCTTCCCTTCAGCCAGTCGGTGCGCGTGGGCGATGTGGTCTATCTGTCCGGTTGTCTCGGCAACGTGCCCGGCAAACAGGAGCTCGTGCCGGGCGGCATGGAGCCCGAAGTGAGACAGATGATGGACAATATCGCCGCCGCGCTTAAACCTCATGGCCTCGGCTTCAACTCGATTTTCAAATGCCTCGTGATGCTCGCCGATATGAACGAATGGGGCGCGTTCAACAAAGTGTATCTGCCTTACTTCGATCCGGAACGCATGCCATCGCGCTCCGCGTTCGGAACCAATGGCCTCGCTCTCGGCGCGCGCGTCGAGATGGAGTGCTGGGCTTACGCCCGTCCGCAATGATCAGTGCCCGTCATCAGACCAGTGCGGCGGGTCGGTCATCAGCTTGATCACACCAAAGCTGCGCCCCACATCAACGATTGCCTGATTCAACCCGCTGCGTGGCGGCATGGTGACGACGCGCTTCTGGCCGTTGAAGTCGATGACTTCGAGCGTTCCCTGCCAGGATATCGTCATGTCGATGGCGCGGCGCTGCGTGTGCCGGCTCACTAGTGCGGCCGGAAACTTGATCTCATACGCAGACTTCATGGCCGCCGCGGCAGAGCGTGCGTCTGATACATCGCCGTTGTGGCTCCAATCGATGTCCACGCCACTCATCGGCGGTACTGCGGCGGGATCCTGTCCGGAATCTGCGATCATGCAGCACCAGTGCATCAGGTACGCTCGCTCCGGCGGACGATAGGTCGCTGAAATGGAAACTTTCGCACCGCCGCGCTCCAGCGCGGAGATGAACGCAAGCACGCGGTCGCGAAACTCCGGCAACAGGTCGTTGGGCGATACGCCCCCCGGAAAGCGCGAGCACCATTGCGGACCGGATGGCTCTGACATCGAATCCTCCCCTTCGATGCTCATTCTACTCCGGCTTGAGTGCTGTTCGATAAGTTAGCCGCGAAGGCGTCCCATCATCGCTTCCAGCACGTCCGAGTTGTCGTCAGTCCAGACGCGCGCGCTAGACTTTGGCGCGGCGATCCGCCAGTCTTTCCCGAGCTTTAGCGCATCTAGATCCGCGCGCGACCGTGCGGTAACGACCACCTCGGCGCCGAGCAGCCAAACATCCCGCCTCTGGTGCGCGTCGAGCTTCACGTCGCTGACCAGCCCGTTCGCCGCCGCAGCCCACCCGCGCCGTTCCACTGCTATGCCGCTGCCGGAAATCTCTGTGGTGGCCATGGGAGCCCTGAAAGCGGTGATCAGGGTATCCGCAGCACGGTTAAGCGGGGATTACACGCATCCAGAAAGTCAGTACTGACACAACCTCACATTGATTTCCCTCGGTTTCTGTAATATTGCGCTTACAACGCCAGGGGGCAAACAACATGAGACGAGTTATTTTGCTAGCGATGGCGGTCGCTATCATCTGCGGAAGCGCATCGGCTGAAACGATTGAATCGACAGCCACAACGCCGACGGACGGAGATGCATATTTTGTGATTGGCGTTAGCCCTGCTGACTCGCGCGTAACAGTCAGTTCCGGCGAGATGTCAAAAGGAAGATTCTCTGTTCCTTCCACTTTGTGGGGTGGTGGGCAAACCGTTTGGACCAGCGACGATAGCGGCTTCGTCATTGGAAAGGTGCACGGCGCAACAGTTCAGGCCGTGACCAAAATCAATGCGTACGTTCACAATCAAACGCGCACGGGTGCCGAAAAAGCTGCCGTCGATCTCCTTCG
>CAZCJI010000484.1:0-2303 GCA_964498625.1 uncultured Rhizobium sp. | reverse complement strand
ATTTCGGCGAAGCCCCTCCCCCGCTCACATTGTTCGAGCGGCTGAAAGAAGGCCTATCGCGGTCGACCGCGGGGCTCAGCGACAGCATTACCGGCATCTTCACGAACCGGAAGCTGGACGCCGGCTCCATCGCCGAACTCGAAGAGGCGCTGATCCGTGCCGATCTTGGCGCCGCACAGGCCGACCAGATCGTGCGCGCGGTGGCAAAGGATCGTTTCGACGTCTCAATTTCAGACTATGACCTAAAGCGCTTGCTCGCCTCGGAGATCGGCAAGATTCTGAAGCCCGTCCAGAAGCCGCTGATCATCGATAAAGCGAAATCGCCCTTCGTGATCCTGGTTGCGGGCGTCAACGGCACCGGCAAGACCACGACCATCGGAAAGCTCGGCAAGCGCTTCGCGCGCGAGCGCCTGAAGGTGATGTTTGCAGGAGGCGACACGTTCCGCGCCGCGGCCATCGAGCAGCTCAAGATCTGGGGCGAGCGGATCGGCGCCGAGGTCGTGGCCGGTGCTCCCGGTGGCGACGCGGCCGGTCTCGCTTACGATGCTTTGGAGAAAGCGCGGGCGGCAAAGGCCGATGTCCTCCTGATCGACACCGCCGGCCGCCTGCAGAACAAAGCCGGACTAATGGCGGAGCTGGAAAAGATCATCCGCGTCATCAAAAAGGTCGACCCGACCGCACCTCACGCCGTTCTACTGGTGCTGGATGCCACGACCGGACAAAACGCGATTGCGCAGGTCGATGCCTTCAAGAACGCCGCGGCACTGACCGGCCTCATCATGACCAAGCTCGACGGCACGGCAAAGGGCGGCATCCTGGTGGCGCTGGCGGCAAAGTTTGGTTTACCGGTTCACTTCATCGGGGTTGGCGAAGGCGAGGACGATCTGCAAGTCTTCGACGCCGAGAATTTCGCGAAAGTCCTGACAGGCGCTTCATGAACCCGCAGCTCCGCCGCGCTCTTCTGGACTACGGTCCGCTCGTGCTGTTCTTCGCGGCGAGCAAGTTCTTCAACATCTATGTGGCGACGGAAGTTTTGATTGTCGCCGTATTCGCGGCGCTTGCGACAACCTATGTGATCGAGCGCAAGCTGACGACCACATCCATTGTGATGGCGGCGCTGGTCTTGGTTTTTGGCGGCCTCACACTTTACCTCCACGACGACACATTTCTGAAGGTGAAGCTGACGATCTTCTACACGTTCTTCGGGATCGTCCTTTTGGGCGGGCTCGCCTTCGATCGGCTGTTCATCAAATATGTGCTGGTGCTTGCCGTCGAACTGGCGGAAAGAGGCTGGAAAATCCTTACGCTGCGGCTTGGAATATTCTTTCTCATTCTCGCGGTCGCGAACGAATTCGTGCGGCGCACCTATTCCACGGACATCTGGGTCGATTTCAAGTTTCCGGGCACTCTGATTCTCACGTTCCTGTTCATGCTGGCTCAAGCACCGCTCATCATGCGCTATCAGATCGAAGAAAAAGACAGCCCCGCTAAACAGCCGGATTAGTCCGCGGCGCGAAAACCGCCTGATCTTTTGTTTCGCTATAATGGTTCAGCGTCCATCCCACGCTGGGGAACGCAAGCTCCGTCCACGGAATATCTTCCCACGCGAAAAACGCGACCTCCAGACTTTCGGTACCCGGCGCAAAATCCGGTGTCTTCAACCGCGCGCGATACATGAGTTGCACTTGCGAAATGCGCGGCACGGAATAGACCGCCAGAAGCGCGTCAAGAACAATTTCGCACTCCGCCTCTTCTTTTGCTTCTCGCCTTGCGCCGTCTTCGGGCGTCTCATGTTCTTCCAGAAATCCGGCGGGCAGTGTCCAGAAGCCTTTGCGTGGCTCGATCGCACGGCGGCACAGAAGAATCTTGCCATCGTCCAAGACAACCGATCCCACGACGATCTTGGGATTGCTGTAATAGATATGGCCACAATCGCCGCAGACATATCTTTCCATTGTGTCTCCGTCCGGTATGCGGCGCTCGAAGCGCGGCCCAGGCGGCGGAATGTGTGTGCGGTTATCGTCCCTCATGCGCGCGGGATTGTGCCCAAGCGTCGCATGAAACGAAAGTTCGAAAACACCGATGGACTTCCTATGCGCGATGGCGATAGAGACTTGCCGCGCTCCACGCACGCTACTAGTGTTCTTCGCGCGAGAGCGTATCCAAGAGGGAACACCCGGCGTCTCGCGGGTAGGTTAGAGTGAGCTGGCGATAAAAACGCTGGCCGGTCGTTTTGAAACATACCAGGGGTGTCTCATGAAAGTTCAGCGCAGACCGAACGGGGGGTTCGATCTCGCACAGGC
>CAZCJI010000483.1:0-2310 GCA_964498625.1 uncultured Rhizobium sp. | reverse complement strand
TCCTTCAGCACATTGTAGCCGCCGCACATGTCGCCATAGAGCGTGGCGTAGCCGACGCTCATCTCGCTCTTGTTGCCGGTGGTCAGCACCATCGGCCCGAACTTGTTGGAGATCGCCATCAGGATCACGGCGCGGGCGCGGGACTGGATATTCTCCTCGGTCGTGTCGGCGTTCTTGCCAGTGAAGGTATCTTTCAGCGCCGCGCCGAATGCCTCCACCGCGCCCTCAATGGGCACGTTTTCATATTTGCAGCCGAGCAGCTTCGCGCATTCTTCCGCATCGTCGAGGCTTTCGCGCGAGGTATAGCGCGACGGCAGCATGACGCAGCGCACGCGCTCCGCGCCCAGCGCATCGACCGCGACCGCTGCCGAGATCGCACTGTCGATGCCGCCGGACAGACCCAGCACCACGCCGGGAAAGCGGTTCTTGTTCACATAGTCGCGCAGGCCGAGCATCATCGCGTGATAGATCGAGGTCTCGCGATCCTCTTCTTTCGCAATCTCACCCTTCGCGCAGATCCAGCCGTTCTCCGTGCGCGACCAGTCGATGAGGACGATCTTCTCTTCCCACGCCGGAAGCGCATGGGCGAGCGTGCCATCGGCATTGCACACCAGCGAGGCACCATCGAACACAACCTCGTCCTGCCCGCCGATCTGGTTCAGATAGACCAGCGGCAATCCGCTTTCCTTCACGCGCGACTTGATAAGCCCGAGCCGCACGCCTTCCTTGCCGGCCTCGAACGGCGATCCGTTCGGCACCAGCAGGATCTCGCCGCCGGTCTCGCTCAGGCATTCGACGACATCCGGCGTCCAGATGTCCTCGCACACCGGCACGCCGATGCGGATGCCACGGATGTTGAACGGACCGGGCAACGGCCCCGCCGCGAACACGCGCTTCTCGTCGAACACACCATAGTTCGGCAGATCGACCTTGAACGTCTTGCCGGCAATCTTGCCGCCATCGAGATAGAGACAGGCATTGTAGAGCTTGCCCTCTTCCACCCATGGCGTGCCGATCAAAACGGCTGGGCCGCTATCGGCGGTGTCAGTCGCGAATTTCTCGATCGCCTCGCGCGCGTCGTCCTGCAGCGCGGGCTTGAGCACCAGATCCTCCGGTGGATAGCCGACGATGAACAACTCGGTGAACAGGATCAGGTCAGCGCCCGCCTTCGCGGCCTCGGCGCGGGCACTGCGGGCTTTACGCAGATTGCCGGCGATGTCGCCCATCAGCGGATTGAGCTGCGCGAGCGCGATACGGAAGCGGTCGGTCATGGCGAGGTTCTAAAGCGAATACGTGTTGGATACCAAACTTTCGTCATGGCCGGGCTTGACCCGGCCATCCAACTGCAATCGTGATCGAAGAAGCTGGATGGCCGCCTCGAGGGCGGCCATGACGAACATAACTGAAAGGCTTATGCGTACGCCGCGTAGCGTGCCTGCTGCCGGACGTCGCCGCCGAACTCGGTCGCTTCGTCGATCATCAGCGCTGTTTGCAGCGCCTGGCGCGCCTCTTCCGGACGGACCAACGCAGGCGTGCCCTGCTGCACCGCCTTGACGAAAGCCGCCACGCTCTCGCCCAGCGGGTCGCCAAGCTCCAGCGCATTCAGGCGGCGATGCGTCGTGTTGCGCATCTTGCGGGTGAGGAAATCGATTTCCACCACGCCGTCGGCATAGACCGCGCGCATGCCGCGGCGGCGGTTGGCGGCGATGCGGCTGGTCTCCAGATGCGCGACCGAGCCGTTTTTGAATGTCACCGTCGCGTGGACTTCATCGGCCAGGCGGCCCATCTCGGCGTGGCTGCGCGCCGAGACGCCGGCAACGCCGCCGGGGATCATCTGATGCATCAGGTCGAGATCGTGGATCATGAGATCAAGCACCGCGCTGACATCGGCGCCGCGGCCTGTCCACGGACCCATGCGCCAGCAGGACACTTCCTTCGGCGCATCGGGGAAATCGAGAAGCCCCGTGCGGGCGAAAACGAAACGCTCCTGATGGCCAACGGTCAGGACGCGGCCGGTTTCCTCGGCGAGCGCGATCAAGGCGTCCGCTTCTTCGAGGCTGGTGGCAATCGGCTTTTCGACGAGCACGTTCGCACCGGAATTCAAAAACGCGCGCACGATGGTGGAATGCGTCACCGCTGGCGTGCAGATACTGACAAGATCGACGCGGCCGAGAAGATCGCGCCAGTCGGCGACGGCCTCCACACCGTGCGCGGCAAGCGAACCCTTGCGCACTTCAGGATTGGCATCGGCAATGGCCGTGAGTTCGACACCTTCAAGGCCACGATACTTCGAAGCATGATGACGGCCGA
>CAZCJI010000482.1:0-2318 GCA_964498625.1 uncultured Rhizobium sp. | reverse complement strand
CGCCGCGTTCGTGAATGGCATCACAGATCAGCAAACCGCCCAGCGCGCTTACGGGGAGATGGCGCCGGACGTTACGGGTGGCGTGCGCGCGATCGCGATGTCCCTCACCGATCAGGGCACGGGCCCTGTCGCCGCGCGCCAGCGCATGCTGCGCATGTACGGCAAGGATTCGGGCGACGTGACCTTGTGGGGTCAGGAGTTTGCCGAATTTTCTAGCGATCCTGGCGATCCCTCCGCCGGCAAGTCCGGCTTCAAGGATCATGGCTTCGGCTTTGTTCTCGGTATCGACGGCGGCGATCCGAAGGCAGGCTGGTATGGCGGCGCTTTCAGCTTCTATTCCGGCGATGTCGTCGAAGCTTTGCCGCGCGACAGTCACAGCAATACGCTCTGGTACATGCTCACAGGCTATACCGACTGGCGCGGAAAAGGCCTGTTTCTCGATACCAAAGTGGACGTCGCCTATATGACGGTCGAGCAGAAGCGGTTTTTGTCTCTGACGATCCCGCCTGCCACGGCCGGCGGCGATCCGAGTGCCTTCCTGGACGAAGCGGATAGCCGCCGTCCAGGCCTCACGGGTTCTGCGGGTTTCACGACGGGCGTGATCCTGGCCTACGGCGCAACGACCTTCACGCCGCAGCTCAGCGTGGATGGCATGACGATGCGCGAGGAAGGCTACACCGAATCTCATCCCACCGCGTCACCCGGCAATGGCAAGGGCTTCGATCTGTCGGTGAGTTCGTATTACGCCAACTCGCTGCGCGTGTTCCTCGGCGCGGACGTCCGGCATGATCTCGACTTCGGCGATTTCTTCATTCAGCCCGACGTCCGGGCCGGCTATCGCTACGACTTCATAAACGATCCAACGAACGTGAAGGCGCACTTTGCCAACATCTCGCCCGATGCATCGGGCACAATCCCCGGACCGAACTTCAACATCGAGGGACCGGATCCGAGTCAGGGCAACTTCGTCGTCGGCGGATCGCTGTCCGCGACGACCGATTCCTGGACGATCGGTCTGAACTACGATTTCGTTCGCGGGACGAACGGCGCGACCACCCAGGTCGGCACGGTCCACCTGCTCGGCAGGATTTAACGCCGCGCAGCAATACGGATGAAGTTCGCCACATCCTCATCGGGTGTGGCGAACGACGTCACCAGCCGGATCAGAGTCTTTCCGTCTTTCGGCGGCATCCAGTCATAGAATTGTGCTCCGGCCGCCCGCAGCCGCGCGCCGAGCGCCTCAGGGACGCGCGCGAAAACGGCATTGGCTTCGACGGCATGGCCGATCTCGATACCGTCAATGGCGCGAAGACCGTCTGCCAGCCGGACGGCCAACGCGTTCGCGCGCGTGGCATTTCTCCGCCACAGGCCGTCCGACAGATAAGCCTCGAGTTGTGCCGAGACAAATCGCATCTTGGACATCAGGTGCCCGGCTTTCTTCCGCCGGTATTCAAAGTCGCGAATGTCCGTCCGATTGAAAAAGACAACGGCCTCTGCGCCGAGCGCGCCGTTCTTCGTCGCGCCGAACGACAGAACATCGACACCGGCGCGCCATGTCACATCGGCCGGCGCGCATCCGAGAAATGCGATGGCGTTGGCAAAGCGTGCGCCGTCCATATGGAGTTTCATGCCGTGGCGATGCGCGGTCTCGGCGATAGAAGCGATTTCGGCCGGTCGATAGGCCGTCCCGAACTCGGTCGATTGGGTGATGCTGATGGCGGCGGGCTGTGCGTGATGCACATCGCCTTTGTGGATGGGGCGGAGCGCGTCTTCCAGCGTGGCTTTTTCCAGCTTGCCGTGTTCACCGGCCAGTCCGACCAGCCGCGCGCCGTGCGTCGCCTGTTCCACTGCGCCGCACTCGTCCACGGCGATATGGCTCTGCGCATGACAGAGGACCAATCCGTGCGGAGGAACCAGAGCCGACAATGAAAGCGCGTTGGCTGCGGTTCCGGTGACAACCGGAAAGACCGCGACATCGCGTTCGAACAATTCCGAGAACCTCGCCTGCAGCCCGGCTGTGATGGCGTCTTTGCCGTAAGAACTCGCGGTGCCGTCGTTGGCGCGCGCGAGGGCATCGAACATTTCCGGCGACGCGCCGGTGCAATTGTCGCTGGTGAAATTCATGCCCCGTCGCTACCACGCTCCGGTGTTGGGCATCGAAGCCCACGGCTCAGCGGGAGCCAGATGCGCGCCGTCCTGAAGCAATTCGATCGAAATCCCGTCGGGCGAGCGCACGAACGCCATGTGTCCGTCGCGCGGCGGCCGGTTGATGGTCACGCCGCCGTCCATCAGTCTCTGGCAGGTCGCGTAGATGTCCT
>CAZCJI010000481.1:0-2322 GCA_964498625.1 uncultured Rhizobium sp. | reverse complement strand
GCACCTGATTTGTAATCAGGGGGTCACAGGTTCGAGTCCTGTAGCCGGCACCAGCCTGACACGCTGCCGTCACCTCGACGGGCTAAGCGACCCTCTTATTTCCGGGAGGGGCTCCCAACTATTCTGATGGAGAACCACATCGGGGCGCCGCGATGCTGAGCGCCCTGATTGCCTATTGACAAGCGGCTATCGTTATTCCGCCGGTAGAGGGGCCGGCGCCGTCTTGAGGCGCGCCTGACGGCCGTTTTCCCAGCGCGTCAAAAGCGTGATCGCCAAAATCGTCGCGGAGTACGCAACAAGCTGCGCGCCGTTCGGCGCGTCGCTATAGCCGACCAGCGTGTGCAGCAGGCGGCCGGCAATCGAGTCCTGCGACAGAATCCACGACGTATCCCACACCGTGCTCATCAGGACCTGCAGATAGCCCGCCTGCTGCAGGAACAGAACCGCCTGCGCCGCCATGCCGGCCGCGAGAAGCGTGATCAGGCCGGAAGTGACGCGAAAGAGTTTGTGCGCGGGGATCGCAAGCAGGCCGTAGTACATCAACGCCGACATCGCGGCGCCGCATACGAGACCCAAGAAGCCGCCCAGCAACAGCGAGGCGGTTGTCGTCCCCGCCTGCGCGGCGATGCCATACAGGAAGAGGACAACTTCCGAACCTTCGCGCAGCACGGCGACGCCGACGACGATCGCCAGCGCCGCCAATGTGCGTTCGCCGGCCGCGACCTGCGCACCGACGTCGCGCATTTCGCGCGCCATCTCGCGGCCATGTCCCGCCATCCAGACGTTGTGCCAGGTCAACATCACGACCGCGAGCATCAACACCGACGCGTTGAACAGCTCCTGGCCCGAACCCTGAAACAGCGATTCAAGCTCGCCGGCGAACGCGGCCACAAGACAGGCGCCGAGTACGCCGCCACCGACCCCATAGGCCACCCACAGCGAGCGGCGCGGAACGCCTTTGCTGGCCGCGAGCACGATGCCCACGATCAGTCCGGCCTCGATGACCTCGCGGAATACAATCAGAAGGGTGGCAAGCATGACCTACTCCGCAATAACGACGCCTTGCGCGGTGGCGGAGTGAAACTCGCCCATGAACGGATAGCGGCCCGGCGCCAGCGGACGCAGACGCACATCGCCGCTGGAATTGCCCGCAACGACCTTCTCGACCTTCAAGGAGGTGGAATCGAATTCCTCCGCGGTCGCGTCTTCATTCGTCATGGTGATCACATTGGGGACATTCGCTTTGACGTGAATTTCCGCCGGCGTGAATTTGTGATCCTTGAGCTTGAGCGCGATCGGACCATCGGCCAGCGCAGGCGCGCAGACCGAAAGCACCAGGAATCCAGCGGAAAGAGCCATCAATCGCATTGTTCGACACCGTGGGACCGGGAAGTCCTATAGCGTAGTTGCAAGTCGTTCTCAAGTGCGTACCGAGACTTGGTTAGCATTCAAAAGCGCGTCCATACGCCTGCTGTAAGCCCCTGTTCTACCAGAGAATTCTGTCCTGCCGGCGAGACATAGGCGCCGACCTGAAACGACCATTTGGGGGTCAGGCGCTGGACCACGGAAAGTTCGATCTTGTGGGTGCGGAAATAAGTGTCTGGAGGATCCCAGTCGCCACCGCTGATGACGTTGAAACTTTGCAGCATCACCTGTGTCGTGCTGCCGAACTTGATGCCGCTGGTGAGGTCCAGAACCGTCTCGTCGGGGCGAGGATGGCTGACATAGCGTTCGGCCATCTCGACATCGCCGAACGCATCGAAGCCGAATAGCGAGAAATTCGTCCCGTAGAGCACACGCCCTTCGACAATACTGGCCGCATCGAAACCGCGGGAGTTGGGAAGATCGAAGGCGCCGGAACTGCGATAGGAACTCTGAACCGAAAGCACGCCGATATTGTCGAGAATGCGATAGCGCGCGCCATCCTCAACCGACAACGCGCGCGCCATTATAGGGGCCTTCAGATCCCACTGCGACCGCGCGACGATATATTCCGGATTGAGAAAAAGCGTGAGCCTGTCGCTCCAGCCATATTCGATGAGGTCGCGCGCACTGACCTTGGTAAACCGGATCGGCGCATCGGCCTTTGCCTTGCCGTCATAGCCGTCAAGCGCTTCAGAATAATCGCTGGAGGAGATAATCAGCCGATGATGTGCTTCCTGCGTCCACGCGCCGGCATAAGCCGCGTGCGGCGTGAGCAACATCGCAAGGCCGCAGATTGCACTCCTACAAACTCTACGCATGCTCACCGCTCGAATTGCTCAGACCGTGGGCCGTCTTTTCCCAATGGAACGGTTTAATGATGAGATGCCAAAGTCCGCG
>CAZCJI010000480.1:0-2327 GCA_964498625.1 uncultured Rhizobium sp. | reverse complement strand
GCGCCGAGTTACCGGTAAAGAGAAAGAGAATATTGTATTTCCGATCCTGAACCATCATGCCCCCTCAACAGCAGGCTGCGCGATTGGTAATGGCCGCGAGCGGCGCGCAAATCGATGCGTCGCCGTTGCAGCAATCTTCCATGAGAAAACCGAGCAGATTGCTCATCCGCTCGTAGTCCGCCGTATAGATGATCAACCGGCCGTCCCGCCGCGAATTGACCAGACCGGCATTCGCAAGCACCGTGAGGCTCGCCGAAAGTGTGTTGGGAAAGATATCGAGCTTGCGCGCGATATCGCCTGCAGGAAGACCGTCCTTTCCGACGCGGACGAGCAGCCGGAATATCGAGAGCCGTCCCTCATGGGCCAGCGCCGACAACGCCTCGACAGCTTTAGGAAGCTTTCCGGACGCCGCCATCAGCAACACGCCTTCTCGTTAGCTTTGGGAGCGCAGCAGGCCGAAGCGCTTGCCGCGACCTCGGGAACATCGTCCTCGCCGTAGCTCGTCGCCTCGCCGAACGTGAAGAAGGTTTCCCAGCGCAAGCCTGACGGATCGTTGACCCACGACTTATGCGACTTCGCATAGCAGCAGTTTGCTGCTTCCTGATCGCGCGTCGTCTCGCCTGCCGCCTTGAGGCGTCCGGCGAGTTCGCGCAGTTCGCCTTCACTATCGACCTGAATTCCAACATGATCGACGCCAGGCGCTGTACCACGCTGCGAAATCGCAAAATTCACCTTGGGATCATCGAGCATCCATTTCGCGTAGTCGGATTTCGTCACGGTCGGCGCACTGCCGAACAACGTAGAATAGAAGCCCAGCGAGTGATCGAGATTCTCGACACCGACGTGCAGGTGAAGCCGCTTCATGGTCACTCCTCAACGATTCTATATTTCCACAATTAAGGAAATAATATACGTTGTCAAGCCGACCGTTTAACGGATGTTTTCAGCAATGAGGCGTTCGACGACAACAACGTCTCGCCAAACCCCGTCCAGCTTGCCGTGTTTCTCAAGAATGCCGACTTCTCTGAAACCCAGCCGTTTCAATAGGCCGAGGCTCGCCCGGTTTTCGGGAAAGACGCGTGACAATAGCTTCCAAAGCTTTGCGCCTTGGGCAGCGTCGAGTAGTGCTTCCATGGCTACTCGTCCGATACCGTGCCCTCGGTGTGAACGCCGAACGTAAACCGAAAACTCCCCGATGCCGCGATAGCAACAACGATCCGCATAGGGATGCGCCACCGCATATCCAACTAATTCGCCGGCGGCGTCAGTGACGGCCACGAATGCACTTGAACTCCGAAACCAGGCCTCGATATCGGCGGCGGATCGCAAGTCGGTCTCAAACGTCGCTATCCGATCTTCGATTCCCTCGTTGTAAATTGCGGCTACCGCGAGAGCATCGCTCTCGACCGCATCCCTAGCAATGAATTGCACCGACTTTTTCAAGGGCCTTTACCCAGACTGTTTCAAACACGCTAACAGCCCGTTCGTGGAAAACCACTTCCAAATTCGCGAAATGCTCATGCGGCCATTGCAGTCCCGCAAAAGGGCCTCAGAAGGCCTTCGTGGACAGAATACAGCAATTTGTTCGCGATCCGACGTCCTTTCTGCTTCAACAGCGGGCAAGAAAGGATCGCTCATCAGTCTATTCGAAGAGAAGGCAATCCGGCGCGCGCCCACGGCTCAAACAGCAACCCTGTCGTGGGCGTTGAAAGTTTCGCTGCGTCCACGGCTTTGAACAAGAAGGCGGCGTTGCCGCCAGCCTGATCTTGGAGCCGTTCGATGATGTCAGTAGCGCGCGTTTCGCTGGCCGTGACGGTAAGAATAACCAGGACGGGAATGCCCAAGTGCGACTTGTAACCCTGGCTTGAAATAATCGCGCGATACGCAGCAATCTTGCCTAGGTACGATGTCTGACTGCGATTTGTCCGCATGACGGGCATCGTCCCGCGATCCGCTTCGAGGGCAAAGAACCGATATGTTTTCATGACCCCCAGCCCATATTCGATGCCGAATAAACCGTCCGGAACGATAGCAGGCGATGCCGCCGTTGCTGGAAACCGAAACGGGGCCGCCAGCGCGCGCGTCTCTGCCGGTGCCTTGGCCAAAATCTCGGGCCACGGGATAAAACGCATGCCGGGACGCTGACGCGCACCAAGTTCTATCGACCCCAGAAGCTCACATACCATTGAGGAGTGCGAGAATTGAACGTTTGCCGAAGAGCCAAGCCATGTTCGCGCCTGTTCGACAATTCCCTGTTCCTCCAATATGCGCCTTGCTCCGGCACCTAACTCGTGGACGACTGGCCGATGCAGGCAGTTTGCCATTTC
>CAZCJI010000479.1:0-2327 GCA_964498625.1 uncultured Rhizobium sp. | reverse complement strand
CTTCAAGCGTCGCGAGTTTCGTTTCACGGCCGAGGATCGGCTCGCGTACCTTGCCGGTGAGTGCCGATCCGTCATCGAGCAGCACATTGCCCTGATGATCGTCAAAGCCCGCAAGCTCAGAGACACGCTGCGTGAAATAGTTGAAGCCGCCGGAGACCAGCAGGGTTCGCGCGCCATGCGCCTTCATGGTCGCAACCAGGGCCCTGGCGCCGGGATTGAGTCGCACGCGTTCGGTGTGGGTGCGTTCCAGCGCGCTGACCGGCAAGCCCTTGAGCAGGCCGACGCGTTCGCGCAGCGCGCCCTCGAATTCGATCTCGCCGCGCATCGCGCGTTCGGTGATGGCCGCGACATGCGGCTTGAGCCCCGCTATGTCGGCAAGCTCGTCCAGGCATTCGCAGGATATGATTGTGGAATCCATATCGGCGACGAGCAGCTTCTTACGCCGGCGCGCCAGCGGCACCACATTGATATCGACGTTGTCGGGACCGGAGATCTTGCGGGCTGTCCGAAGTATCTCGCCCGGATCGCCGCCGAACGCGATGTCAAAGGATCGGTCGCGCGACAACCATGCCGCTTCGCCGAGGCCGCGCAATTTCTCCGCCAGCATCGGCGCGTCATCTGCGATAACATTCAGAACATGAGAGAATCGTTCCGGCACACAAGCGCCCCATGACCGTCGATGCCGTGCTTATTGCAGGGCCGACCGCGAGCGGCAAGTCGCGTACGGCGCTTGCGCTGGCGAAGGCTGTCGATGGCATCGTGATCAACGCGGATTCGATGCAGGTCTATCGCGAAGCGCCGATCCTGACCGCGATGCCGTCCGATGAAGACAGGCAAATGGTGCCGCATCTGCTTTACAGCCATGTCAGTGTTCATGAACCCTATTCGACGGGGCGCTATCAAGGCGACGCCATCGAGGCGCTCGCCCAAGCGCGCCGCGCCGGGAAACTTCCCATCTTTACAGGCGGCACCGGGATGTATTTTTCTGTGCTGACGGACGGCATCGCCGACATTCCGAAGACTCCCGCCGGGATTCGCACGCGCGTTCGCGCGCGGCTGGACGAGATCGGCGTTGCCAACCTGCACGCAGAGCTCGCAACGCGCGATCCGGAAACGGCGGCGAAACTCCGGCCCAGCGATCCTCAGCGCGTGATGCGCGCTTATGAGGTGCTCGAAGCCACTGGGCGTCCGCTCGCGCACTGGCAACGTGAATCGGGAAAGCCTGTGCTCTACGGTCTCAACCTCGCGCGGTTCGTGATGGATGTCCCGCGTGCCGAGCTTCGTGCGCGTATCGAAACGCGATTTAGGGCGATGCTCGCAGAGGGTGCTTTGCAAGAAGCGGGTGCTCTCCGCGGGCTCGATACAGCTCTGCCGGCGGCAAAGGTTCTTGGGCTGCGCGAGCTTTGGGCTTTGCAGGACGGCGCGCTTTCGGAAGCGGCAGCTGTCGAACTGGCTGTCACCGCTACGCGCCAATACGCCAAGCGCCAGTCGACCTGGTTTCGCAACCGGATGGCGGATTGGGATCGTTTGGGTAAAATGGACGTGAATGACATCGTACGACGATTGGTTGGACGTTAAGCGATGAGCCGATTTTTCAAGTTGCTTTTTGCGTCTGTGGTGGGCGCGCCAATCTTGGCCGGAGGACCGGCCGTGGCAGCGCCTCAAGAAGTGTTATGTTCAGCCGCTCTGCGTCCAGAGGAGATATTCCGAAACGAATATTGCGATGCTTTATCGGAAATGCACGAATCGAAAGTCCCGTTGGACAGCCACGCAGACAGCAGCGAAGCGTATCGGTTTCTCTGGTTCAGGTCGTTTGCACCGGCAGTTATTGTAAGAATAGATGTACTGCATAATGGGACGGGAACACTAACACTGCACTCGGACCGAACGATTACATCCCTTCGGGGAGTGGACTTGGTGATTGCCGAACTCCCAATCAATTCGAAGGGTTTGTTAAACCGTAAGCAGGTCGCTGAATTTCGAAAACTGATTGCGACTGAGAACTTTTGGAAATTGCCGTCCCAATTTCATCTGGACATGGGATTTGGTGCGCTTGGGACTCCGATCCCGAAAGGCCAGGGCATAGTCGTTTCTGATGGCGCGCAATGGGTGATCGAAGGACAGAGCAAAACGCGGTACCATCTCATTGGTGATGAAGGCAGCCTTCCGGGACCGGTCTGGAACATTGGTCTGGCCATGCTTCATCTGGCGCAAGACACAAATCCTTCCTGGCTTATGGGACAAGTCTATTGACGACTTACACGTCCAAAGATGCCGATCTTGAAATTGTCCGCCGCAAACGCATCGCCGTTATCGGCTATGGCAAC
>CAZCJI010000478.1:0-2346 GCA_964498625.1 uncultured Rhizobium sp. | reverse complement strand
CCCGCGTCCATGACTGCCACGATGGCGAAGGGCATCATTGACAGCGGAACGCAAGTTCAGTCTGCCGTACATCGGCGGCTTGTGACTTCCCTGACGCAAGAATTGCGCATGTTCGTCCAGATGGCGGACGCGTACGACATGCTGCCGGATGGCGTATCGGCGTCCAACAAGGAAGGCATAGCAGTCACGGCCGATCCGGCGCTTGCCACTGAAATGCAGCGCAGCGCACTAGCCGCTCTGTACCTGCAAATGATCGAACTCGGCTCTAAAGCGCCGTCATTTGTTGTACAGGAAGCTGCACTTCGTTTCTGCCAAGTCATGCGGCTGCCCGACCCTGAAAAACTGATTGCGCCGCCTCCGGGACAGCCGCAAGCTACGCCCGATGAAAAGCTGAAAGGCATGATCGGACTTGGCAAGCTGCAGCTAGACAAAATCAAAGTTACGGCTGCAGTCGCCGTACAGCTTACGCAGGCGTTGAAAAACATGGTTGACGCGAGCGGCGGCATGCTTGACAACCGCATGGCGTTGCTGCAAATGGCTCAGCTAGAGCAAGCCGTACAGTCGTTGATAGAGGGCGCAAGCAGTGCAGACGGCATCCTTAACGGAATGGCTCAACAGCCCGGAAACCAAAGCCCTGGTAACGTACCTCAGATACCGCCTAATGCCGCTGGTGGAGACGTACTTGGCGGGGCAACCGGCGGACCAGACAGCGCAGGGGCGAGCGGCGGCACATCATGAGACTATCCGGCTGTTAGCGGAACCGCCGGAACGAATTGCCGAAGCATTTGAAAACGCAGCTAGGAACTTAAATGAGCAATATCGGCGTACATGATTTCGCGATCCCGCATGAATTTGCGCATCCATTGCGAGACTTGATCATCGTTCGGCTGCCCTTACCGCCGAAGAAAATCGGCAGTCTGGAAATGCCAGATATGTTCCGCGACATGGCGCAATATAACGTCATGGCGGGTCGCATCGTCGCAATGGGGCCGCTTGCTTTCACGTACAAAGACGGCACCGGCAACGTGGCAAAGGACTGCGCGAATATCGGAGATTGGGTGGAGTTCCGCCCGTACGCAGGGACGCAGACGATAGGCGGCAAAGTGACCGGCCTTGGAAACTGGCGCTACCTCTCCAGTTTCCAAGATGTAATAGCCATACTGCCGGCCGACAAAATGCCGGACCCGGCAACGTTGATATGGGACGACGAAGACACGCCCGCCGCAGTGCCGCCCGTAAAAGAGTTTGGCGGCAAGCCACGCGAAAAAGTCACAGGACTCTGAAACATGGCCGATTTGAACGTAATGTTACTGGAGCACGCCCGCGCCGGTCTGCAAGCGCAGCTCGACAAAGCCGTGACGGACGGCGACACAGAGGCCGCCCGCAAGGTATCGGACGAACTCGGCAAACTCAGCAGCGCCACCGCACCAAAAGCGCCACCGTACGGTGACGCGGAAATCCGTGCCGAACTGAATAAGCTACCCTGGTTCGGCGCCGATCCGAAGAAAACCGGCCGTACTGTGGAACTTGGCAAGAGCATGGATGTCAAGAAATTCGGCACGGCTGCCGAGTTCGCGACGGCGCTCGTAAAAGCCGTAGACGAAGAGTTCAAACCAGTTCCGGCGGCCGGCGATGGTGAAGAAAACGAAACCGACGAGGAAGACGAAACCGACGAGGAAAAGAAGCCGCCAAAGAAAACACGCGCCAGCGACGGCCCAGCGGACACCGATACGACCGGCACTCGCGCACGTCGTACGTCGGGACCGTGGGCCAAAATGTCCGACGCGCCCGCCGACGTGCAAAAGGAAATCAACCGCACCGCCGACAAGTTCGCTCGAAAAGATAAAGAGGAGCGCGAAAAATACGTGGCGAAGGCGCTTGAAGCGCAGTACGCTGCACACCAACGCGCCAAGGGAAAGAAATAGGTAGACCATGACCGAAGAAAATCCGTTCGCAGGATTACCCGACGCGCTCGCGCCCCATCCGCCGGCACCCGTACCGGAGCCGCAGGCGGCTAGTGACGCCATGTCCAACGCGTCGCCATTCAAAGAACCGCTGGATATCGATGAAATCATCAAAAATCTGGAAATCGACAGGCCGCTGAAACTGTTCATTCCGCGACAGATCATGGCGCGGTTCCCGCAAGTCGAGTTCCGAATCATCAACAGCATCCCATCCGAAATCGCGCAAGCGGGGAATCTTGGTTTCAAGGAAGTGACGGACCCGGAAGCCGTCGCGCTGTTCAACGGCCTCGTGGCAGGCACCGATAAAACAGGCAAGGCATACTACCCGCTTCTGTACGGACGACCCAAGGCCGTAGGCAGGCACATCGCCAACCTACACCGC
>CAZCJI010000477.1:0-2353 GCA_964498625.1 uncultured Rhizobium sp. | reverse complement strand
CCGGCGGCAACGGCGCGATCTATTACGGCCTCGGCGTCACCGAGCACAGCCAGGGTTCGACCGCGGTGATGGCCATCGCCAATCTCGCGATGGCGACCGGCAATCTCGGCCGGGAAGGCGTCGGCGTGAACCCGTTGCGCGGCCAGAACAACGTACAGGGCTCGTGCGATATGGGCTCGTTCCCACATGAGCTTTCCGGCTATCGCCATATCTCCGATGGCGCGACCCGCGCGCTGTTCGAGGCGGCGTGGGGCGTACACCTCGATGACGAACCTGGGCTGCGCATTCCCAATATGCTCGACGCTGCAGTCGATGGCCGGTTCAAGGGCCTCTATGTGCAGGGCGAAGATATCGCGCAATCCGATCCCGACACCAAGCACGTCGTCGGCGGCCTCATGGCGATGGAATGCGTGGTCGTGCAGGATCTGTTCCTGAACGAGACCGCCAACTACGCGCATGTGTTTCTGCCAGGCTCCACGTTCCTGGAAAAGGACGGCACCTTCACCAATGCCGAGCGCCGCATCCAGCGCGTGCGCCGCGCCGTCGCACCAAAGAATGGTTATGCGGATTGGGAGATCACCTGCCTGTTGTCTGACGCGTTCGGCTTCCCGATGCCCTATAAGCATCCTTCTGAGATCATGGACGAGGTCGCGCGTCTGACGCCGAGTTTTGCGGGTGTGTCCTATGCGAAACTCGACGAACTCGGCTCGATTCAATGGCCGTGCAACGACAAGGCGCCGGAAGGAACGCCGGTGATGCATATCGGCGGCTTCGCGCGCGGCAAAGGGCTGTTCGTACTCACCGAATATGTGCCCACAGACGAGAAGGTCGGCCCGCGCTTCCCGTTGTTGCTCACCACGGGGCGCATTCTCTCGCAATACAATGTCGGTGTGCAGACGCGGCGCACGGCGAACGCGATGTGGCATGCAGAAGACCGGCTCGAGATCCACCCGCACGATGCCGAACAGCGCGGTATCAAGGACGGTGACTGGGTGAAACTCGCGAGCCGCGCAGGCGCCACAACCTTGCGCGCGCTGATCACGGATAGGGTTGCGCCGGGTGTCGTGTATACGACCTTCCATCACCCCGATACGCAGGCGAACGTCGTGACGTCGGACTACTCCGACTGGGCGACGAACTGCCCGGAATACAAGGTGACGGCGGTGAATGTCTCGCCCTCCAACGGCCCGACCGACTGGCAGCGCGAATACAACAAACACAGCGAACAGAGCCGCCATATCGCGCGCGCAGACACCGTGCCGGCCGAATGAAAGTCTCTCGTCTCGTCGTCGGAAGAAGCGGCGTCAGCAACGGCGCCCGCGTTGTGCCGGAAGAATCGCCGATTGCGTTCACCTATGGCCGTACGACCTATGCCGTGATGATGGCGACGCCGCAGGATCTGGAGGACTTTGCGGTCGGCTTCTCGCTGACGGAAGGCGTGATCACATCGCCCGACGAGATCACCGAGATCGAGGTTGTCGAACATCCTAAGGGCGTCGAACTTCGCATGACGCTCTGCGACGACCGCGACGTGGCCCTGATGAACCGCCGCCGCAAGCTTGCGGGGCCGGTGGGCTGCGGGTTGTGCGGCGTCGAAAGCCTGGACGCTGCGATCACGCCGGTGCGGCATATCTCATCGGATATCAAAGTGGACCGCAACACGGTCTTCTCGGCGTTGTCACGCCTTGGCGCACATCAGAAACTCAACGAGGAAACCCATGCCGTGCATGGCGCGGGCTTCTGGCCGCTTCGCATCAACGATTTCCACGCCGTACGCGAGGATGTTGGCCGTCACAACGCGCTCGACAAGCTTTGCGGATCGCTGGCGCGCGCGGGTCGGGATGGCCGCGACGGGTTTGTTGTGCTCACTAGCCGCGTTTCCATCGAGATGGTTCAGAAATCCGCGGCGATGAACGCCGCGGTGGTGGTGGCAGTGTCGGCGCCGACAGCGCTCGCCATTCGGACGGCAGAAGAAGCCGGCATCACGCTTGCGGCGGTGGCGCGAGACGATTCCTTCGAAGTCTTCTCCCATGCGGAGCGGATCGCGTCATGATGAACACAGACGAGAAGCTGGTCTATATGGCAAACCAGATCGCGTCTTTCTTCGTGTCGCAGGGTGAAGCCAAGGCCGTGCCCGCGATTGCAGATCACATCCGGAAATTCTGGGACCCGGAAATGCGCCGCAGATTCGTAGAGCAGTCCGAAAAGCCGAATATCGAGTTGCACCCCTATGTGCGCGAAGCCGTCAATCTTTTGAAACAGACAGCCTGAATGCTTCGGCGAGATCGTCTTTCGTATTGATGTTGAAGAAGGCGTGATCTGACGCCTCGATCTTGGTCGCTATGCCGTCCAA
>CAZCJI010000476.1:0-2357 GCA_964498625.1 uncultured Rhizobium sp. | reverse complement strand
GCACCTCGTCGATCAGCACCTTGATCCCGCGCGCGTGCGCGGCGGCGAGCAGCGCGTCGAAATCGGCCATCGTGCCGTAGTCGGGATGCACGCCATCATAGTCCGAGACATCGTAGCCCCAGTCGCGGTTCGGCGACGGATGGATCGGCGACAGCCACAGCGCATCGATGCCGAGCGACGCGATATAATCGAGCTTCGACATCAGGCCGGCGAAATCGCCCTGCCCATCGCCATTGCTGTCGCAGAAACTGCGGATATAGACCTGATAGACGACCGCGCCGCGCCACCAGGGGTTCTCGCCGTCCGTCATCCTGCTCTCCGAGTCGCAATGCGCAAAGCTAGACTACCGCCGGTGCCGTGCAAAAAGCCGGGAAGCCGCGCCGATCGCGAGCATTCGCTAAAGTTTGAAGCTTTACTCTCCCTTCACGTCTGCCGTCGCCTAATCAACCATTGGTGGCTCGTGGAGACGACGATGGCTGGGAATCTAGGCAAATTATTCTGGCAAACGTGTGCGGTCGCTGCGTTTTGCGCACTCGCAAATTCGGCAGACGCAAAGCCTCTCAATGGCGACTGGCCGATGCTGAACTTCGATGGACACGGCACACGCTACAATCCCTCCGAGAGCGTGCTGAATAAGCAAACGGTCAAGTCTCTTCAGCAAGTCTGGACGGCTCCTATGGT
The DNA here is from genome assembly GCA_964498625.1 of uncultured Rhizobium sp. GTDB lineage: Bacteria > Pseudomonadota > Alphaproteobacteria > Micropepsales > Micropepsaceae > Rhizomicrobium. The sequence goes on along the minus strand of CAZCJI010000476.1, from coordinate 1,676 downwards.
TAACGCGCCTTTTCAGCCCGCCGTAGCAGGCGGTGTTGTCTATGCGAGCAGCACCGATCAAGTCTATGCGTTCGATGCGGTAAGCGGAACGCCGATCTGGTCCGTCGCGGTCGATAACAATTGTTCGTCGCCTGCGATCGCAAACGGAGTCGTCTACGCGGCCAATTGCACCGGCATTCTCTATGCTTTCGATGCCGCAACCGGGAAGACACTCTGGACGTCGCAGGCTGGCTTCAGGAGCGATTGCGTTATCTCTCCGATCGTCTCTGGCGGACAAGTCTTTATTCGAGCCGATTCCAGCGGCGTCTATGCCTTCAACGCACGGACAGGAAAGCTGCAGTGGGACGCAACCCAGCCATCTGGTGCGTGCCTCGACGCTCTGGTCGTGACCAACGGCGTGGTTATCTCGACAAACGGTAAGTACGATGTGGTTGCCCATGACGCGCGCACTGGAGTGGAAATCTGGGAATATTCGCGCAAAGGCTCAATCGCCAGTGAAACTCTGACGACTGACGGAACGCGGGTCTATGTATATTTTATTGCCGACGGATCTCTGGCGGACCAGCGGGGTTGGGCATCCTGGGGCCTTGTGACGGCGCTCGATGCCAAATCGGGACATCTCGTATGGCAAAAAAATGCGGGAAAATACCATGATGTCGCCGGAGCGTTGGCCCTCGAAAAGAACCACCTCTATTTGTTCGAGCAAAACATAAACTGCTATTGGATTTTCGATACCAACTCAGGCGCCGCCCAATCGATAAAGCCTAAGGGTGGGATCATCCAGTATTCTCCAACCCTCGCGAACCATGTTCTTTACGAAAGCAATGGTGGAGGTTTTTTTGCGTTGGATCCAAAGACCGGTGAGCTGCTCGGGGGTGGGGGCACCGGCAACGGTGCAGTGACATCTCCGGTGGTCGCGAACGGTATGGTCTATGTCGTTGGTGTCTACGGTGGGCTCTACGCTTTTGGGCTGAAGAACTAGACTTCGCTCGCGGTCTGGACGATGCGCGAGACGAGACCGTACTTCACCGCGTCTTCGGCCCCGAGCCAATAGTTGCGCTCGGTGTCCTGGACCACCTTCTCGAAAGGTTGGCCGGTCTCCGCCGCGATCTCGCGGTTCAGACGCTCGCGCATCTTCAGGATTTCTTCCGCCTCGATGGTGATATCAGACGCCTGCCCGCGCACGCCGCCCAAGGGCTGGTGCAGCAGGAAGCGCGTGAACGGCAGACAGAAGCGGTTCTCTTTCTTCGCGCCGAGGAAGATATGCGCGCCGGCGCTCGCCACCCAGCCGGTACCGATCATCTTTACGCGGCCGACGAAGCGGATCATGTCGTGGATCGTATCGCCGCTTTCGACATGGCCGCCGGGCGAATTTACGATCACGCGGATATCGCCTTCGCTCTCGGCATAGGCGAGAAGCTGCGCGGTCACGCGTTCGGCCATCTTCATGTCGACTTCGCCGAAGATCAGGACCGTGCGCGATTTGAACAGCGCCTGCGCGACCGGCGAGGATTGCGGTTCGGGAGCGGTGGTCTTCTCTTCTTTGTCGTCGTCTTCGTCGAACAGGCGCAAGGCGGTATCTCCGGTACGGGGTGATTCTGGCGGCATAATAGAGCGCGGCAGGGTTGAACAGAATCATAAGGCCCTGACACCCACGACTAAACCCTTTTCTTTTC
>CAZCJI010000475.1:2129-2359 GCA_964498625.1 uncultured Rhizobium sp. | reverse complement strand
CGTCGGCGACGGTGTACGCGGACAGGCGATAGCCGGTGAAATCCAAACCTATAGTGGCTTTGGCATCGCAATTCTGGCGCCATTTCTCGGTGCGATCGCGGATCGTGGCGGGCGGCGCAAACCGTGGATCGCGCTTTACACGTTCATCCTGATTGCCGCGATGTTGCCGATGTGGTTCGCCATGCCGCATGCGATCGCCATCACATTCTTCACGACGCCGGCGATCTCAC
>CAZCJI010000475.1:0-2119 GCA_964498625.1 uncultured Rhizobium sp. | reverse complement strand
TGGTTCGCCATGCCGCATGCCAGCGCGATGGGAATTTTCTATGTCGGCGCGCTAATCGCGGCGGCGAATATCTCCTACGAATTTTCGACTGTGTTCCATAATTCTCTGCTCCCGACGATCGCAAGTCCACGCCAGATCGCGAGCCTGTCGGGCCTCGGACTGGCGCTTGGCAATGCCGCAGGTATTCTGCTTCTGCTCTTCATGTTGATCGCGTTTGCGTTGCCGGGGATGGTGCCATGGAGCTTTATCCCCGCGCATCCACTGTTTGGCATCAGTCAGGCGCTACACGAACCGGAAAGACTCTCTGGTCCGGTCTGCGCGCTGTGGCTGCTGGTGTTCAGCATACCGCTGTTCTTATTCACGCCCGATCAACCTTCCACAAACACGCCGCTCGGTCAGGCAATGATCGGCGGTGTGAAAAGCGTGATCGCAACGATCAAAAGTCTCAGGCACTACCGCAATGTCGGCATGTATCTGCTGGCGCGGTTATTCTTCAATGACGGTATGACCGCGGTTCTGGTGTTCGGCGGAATCTATGCGTCGAGTACGTTTCATTGGGGCCCGATCCAGATGCTGATCTACGGCATAGAACTCAGCATATTCGCCGTGCTGGGCGGGTTTTTCGGCGGCTGGCTGGACAATCGCTTGGGTTCCAAGCGCGCTATTTTCGTTAGCGTCGGCGGCACGACGATTTTCGGATTGTTGGCGCTGACTTTCGCGCCCGACCGCATTTTCTGGTTCATCCCCTATAGCGCAAGCGCGCCCCATGTCGGCGGCCTTCCGTTCTTCAATACCTGGCCGGAAATCATATTCCTGATGACCGTGAACTTCGTCGCGGTTCTGATCACGGCGGGTTATGCCAACAGCCGCACAATGTTGGCACGTATCGCGCCGGTCGAGAAGATGACGGAATTTTTCGGGCTTTATTCGCTTTCAGGACAATCGACGAGTTTTCTTGCGACGGGACTGGTGACCTTGATTACGCTGGCATCGCATAGCCAGCGCGTCGGACTGCTGGGCGAAACGGTGTTTCTCGTTGTCGGACTCGTGCTGATGTTTTTCGTGAGGGAAGAGCGCGCGACAGCGGCCTGATCATTGACTAGTGATGGTCACCGTCATGGTGGCCATCGTCGTGGTGCTCGTTATCATGATGATCGTCGTGAGGAGCGCCATCATGCCAATGTCCGCCGTCGCCGTCGTCATGCCAGTGATGATCGTGCCAATAGTGCCAATGGCCATCATGATCCGCGCGCCATTCGTCTTCATAGGAACCCATCGCTTCGCGCCATTCGTGCATGTCGTCGTGCCAGTCCTCGGACTGGTCGTCGTAACGGTGCATGCGCTCAAGCCATGCGCGATTGAGTTCCTCGGTCGTCGGGCCACATTCGCGTTCGCAACGATATTCCGGGCGGCAATCGTGCCGGCAACGATCACGGCCATAGCAATCGTAATCGCAGCGGCGGTACCCGCAATCGTGCCAGCAACGATGATTGCCGCAGCCATCACCGCAACCGTAATCGCTGAAATGGATTTGTGGCACCGGATCGTAAGGGTCCAGCAACATCGAATTATCGACGGCAAAATCATCGGCGCGCGCGGTATTCAATGATGCGCTGAGCGCGAACAACGCGATTGCCAGCGCCGATAAAAGCAGCACGAACATGAACTGGCGAAAAGAAGCGGCAACGCGGGTCATGCGGGGACTCCGTCAATGATGGCCTTCGCGATGCGGACCGGCGTCCGCCGCGTTCAGCAACTCCTGCAACTGGTTCATAGTCGGCCGGTATCCGGCGAGCGCCGATGCCGTGAAATAATTGTTCGCGCGGGCCATGTCCTGCTTGATGCCGTTCGGGCCTGCTTTGTAAAGCACCCCGAGGTGATAGATTGCGGCCGCATAACGCTGATCGGCGGCCTTCGTGAACCAGTACGCCGCGCGCACGTAATTCACCGGTACGCCGATGCCCTTCGCATACATCACGCCGAGCGCGTTCTGCGAACTGGCGTCCCCTTTTTGCGCCGCCATCTGAATCAGCAGAACTGTCTGGCTGTTGGTCAGATGACCGTCCGGCGCCTGGCCGACGGCGCCCTGAAAGCGCGCCACGGCGCGGATGTCGAACGG
>CAZCJI010000474.1:0-2364 GCA_964498625.1 uncultured Rhizobium sp. | reverse complement strand
TGCCTCCAACGTAATCGGCGGTAGTTCGAGCATCGTAGGCGGGCAGGCAAAGGAATTTCCGTACCTTGTCAATCTGAAGGGGGCCAAATTCCCGGCCGGCAATTACCAGGGTGTCATTTCCATTCGTCAGGGCAGCAACGTGGTCCGGCGCTGTCTCGCCGAGGGCGCACGCAGCACCGGCGCGACAGTCGATATCAAGCGGGTTCCTGAAACCGTTCCCGCGGAGATAGCCAAGAAGTCTTATTTCAAGCTGGATCAGGCCGCCCCGATCGCGAAGATCGACGACTTGGCGGATTACGACGCCATCATCGTCGGCACCGGCACGCGGTTCGGCCGCATGTCGTCGCAGATGGCGAGCTTCCTGGACCAGGCGGGCGGCCTGTGGGCACGGGGCGCACTAAACGGCAAGGTCGGCGGCGCATTTGCGTCAACCGGTACGCAGCATGGCGGACAGGAGACGACCCTGTTCTCGATCATCACCAACCTGCTGCATTTCGGCATGGTCGTGGTGGGCCTCGATTACGGTCACGCAGGCCAGATGACCCTGGACGAGATCACAGGCGGCTCACCCTACGGCGCGACCACCATCACAGGCGGCAATGGTGCGCGCCAGCCGAGCGAGAACGAACTACAAGGCGCGCGTTATCAAGGCCGAAAGATTGCGGAGACGGCGAAGAAACTCGCTGCCTAATCCTTCAAAGTTACATCGACATCCGCTGAGAGACCGGGACGGAGGCGCGCGCTTCCGTCCTGTCCCGCGAAAAGATGGACGCGCACCGGCACGCGTTGCACGATGCGTGTGAAATTGCCGGTCGCGGGTTCGTAGGGCAGCAGCGAGAATTCCGAGCCGGAGCCCGGCGCAAAGCTTTCCACCTCGCCATCGAAACGCTTGCCGGGCAGCGCATCGAACGTCACGCGCGCCTTCTGACCAACCAGCATCCGCGCCGTCTGCGTCTCCTTGAAGTTGGCAAGCACATAGATCGTGTCCATCGGCACGACGGTCATCAGCTGCGTGCCGGGCTGAACATATTCGCCGATCTGTACCTGACGGTCGCCAATGACGCCGGCGACGGGCGCGCGGATCACCGAATGATCGAGGTTCTGCTTGGCAAGCGATAGCGCCGAGCGTGCCTTGGCCAGCGCCGCAAGCAGCTGTCCGCGTGACTGGCTGATGACCGCAACCTGCTGCTGGCTGGCCGTAAAGGCGGCGCGGCTTTTCTCCGCATCGGCCGACATACTGGCTGCCGTGGCACGCGCAGTTTCCGCCTGACTCTTCGAAACATCGCCGTTGGCGACCAAGGTATCGAAACGTTTGCGGTCCGCATCCGCGCGCACGGCCTGTGCGTCGGCAGAGCGGATATCGGCATTCGCGGCCCGTGCGTTGGCGGACGCAAGAGCGAGTTGCGAACCTTGCTGCGTTAATGCCGCTTCTGCGGACGCGACATCGGCCTCCGCCGCCGCGACAGCCTGCTGATAGTCTTCAGGGTCGATACGGATCAGCGGCTGACCGGCAACGACGTGCTGGTTGTCGCGGACCAGAACCTGCGCGACCAGACCGTTCACCTTCGGCGCGATGATCGTGCTGTCGGCTTTCACATAGGCGTCGTCGGTCGAAACATACGACGCCGGCCACGCGATCCACGCACCACCCAGAGCCATCGCAATGACAGCCGCACCTGCAATCAGGATCGGACGCAACGGCAGGGCCTTCAGACGCATGGCGAAGGAAGGACGAGCAACGGGGGCATCGGTCACGAACGCGGTTGTCATTTTGCGAATACCAGACAGGTTGTGGTTGCTGTGGCGCAAAGCTTGCCGTCCTTGTCGAGCAGGCGGACTTCGGCGAACGCAGCACGACGGCCGAGAGAGATAACCTTTCCTTCGGCGCGTACCGGGCCGCTCGTTTCGCTGAGCGCACGGTGATAGGCGACCTTCAGCTCAAGCGTCGTATAACCTTGATCGGCTTTCAGCCGCGTGTGCACCGCACAGCCCATCGCACTGTCGAGAAGGGTCGCGGCGTAGCCGCCATGCACCGAGCCGATGGGATTGTAGACATCGCGCGTCGGGTTGCCTTCGAACACGACGAGGCCTTCCTTTGCGATAACCGGCCTGAAGCCCATCAGATGCGCAATACCGCGCCAGTTCGAGGAACCGTCGATAAGCTTTCTGATCTGTTCCAGGCCGCTCGGCGCGTTCCTTTCAACGATCGCGTCCATCAGTTCACGCTCCTCGCCAGTTCCACATCGCTCACGCCGAGCCGCGCCTTGATGCCGGCGCGCGCCGCCTCCAACATTTCATCGGAGAGAGACTTGTCGGAGACGGCGCGCGACACGGCGACGGCACCCGCCATCGCGGAGAGAACGG
>CAZCJI010000473.1:0-2370 GCA_964498625.1 uncultured Rhizobium sp. | reverse complement strand
TCGGCATCCACAATCCGATCCTGTTCTTCGCCGCCGAGCGCGAGACGGTGGACGAGGCGTGGCCCGGCGACATCATCGGCATTCCCAATCACGGTGTTTTGCGCGTCGGCGACACGCTGTCGGAGTCGGGTGCGGTGACTTTCACCGGCATCCCGAACTTCGCGCCGGAAATCCTGCGCCGCGTGCGGCTTGGCGATCCGATGAAGCAGAAACATCTGGCGCGCGCGCTCACGTCGCTTGCGGAAGAGGGCGTGACGCAGGTGTTCAAGCCGATGATCGGCGCGCAATGGGTCGTCGGCGTTGTGGGACCACTGCAGCTCGACGTTCTCAAGTCGCGGCTGGTCGCGGAATATGGATTGGATGCCGATCTCGAAGCCTCGCCTTACGATACCGCGCGCTGGATCAGCGCGTCGCAAGCCGACACCGAGAAGTTCATCGCCGCCAACCGCGGCCAGATGGCAGAGGACCGCGACGGTGCGCCGGTGTTCCTGGCGAAATCATCGTGGGAGCTGGGCTACATCGCCGGCAAATTCCCCGACGTGAAATTCGCCAAGACCCGCGAACGCGGCGACGTACAGGCGGCTTAAACCTTCTTGGCTGTCTTCTTCGGCTTGGCGCGCGCAGCCGCTTTGGCGATGTTCTCTTCCATCGCTGCGCGGATGAGGGCCTTGAAGGCTTTCTCGTCGATCTTCGCGCCTGCCGCGAAATCGATGGCGCGACGGACATTGCCTTCGAGGCTGGAATTGAACAGCTTCGTGGGGTCCTTAAGCGCGGCGCCTCTGGCAAAAGTGAGCTTTACTTTCTCCTTGTAGGTCTCGCCCGTGCAGATGATCCCGTCATGTTCCCAGACGGGAATACCCCATTTCCATTCCTCGATCACATCGGGATCGGCCTGTTTGATGAGCGCGCGCAGTCGCGCCAATGTTTCGCCGCGCCAATCGCCGAGTTCCTTGATCCGCGCGTCGATCAGTTTGACGGGAGCAACGCCGCTCTCTTTCGCGCTGGTTCTTTTCATCGGCATTGCGATCTCCTGTGCGCTTCAGCTTCTGCGCGCCCGCATGACATAGGGCAGCACAAACAAATACACGCCCGTGAGGAAGAGCAGCGCGAGTGGGATCAATGGCAGATAATATACCCATTGCAACGGCTTCTGACCTGTGCCGAGCGCGATGAAAATGCCGACCGGGATCAGCGTGAACATCACCGACAGCCAGCGGTGAATCTGGCGCATCCAGGCGTTCCAACCCATGGCTGTCTCCTATTCCGTGCGCGCGAGAAGCTGGTCGAGCTTGCCGAAGAAGTTCTTCCAGCCATAGGTTGCGCCGGCATAGGCCTGTGCGGCATTGGCGGCGAACCCGGATTGTTCCACGCGAAGATGTGCGCCGTTGGCCGATGGCGTGAGTGTGAAGGTCACGACCGTGGTTGTGCCCATCGTGGCCCAGGTATAGGTGAGCGATTTGTTGGGTTTGATTTCCGTCACCTCGCAATCGATCACGCCGTTCCAACCCGGCTGCGCGTCCATGCGGAGCTGGAATTTGTGACCCACATCCGGCCTGAAGTCGTTCTTCATCAGCCATTCCTCGATCAGGTGCGGTTGAGTCAGTGCGCGCCAGAGTTTTTCCGGTGGATGCGGAAACTCGCGTTCGACGACGACGGTGCGTGTTTCGATTGCGGCGTTCATTGGTCCATCCTTTTGAGCAGGTCTTCGAGGGCGTCGAACTTCTTTTCCCAGAAGCCGGTCATCTGGCTTGTCCAGTCGATCAGCGGGGCCAGCGCCGCGAGCTGCGCGCTGTAATGCGTCTGGCGGCCTTCGTGGCGGTCGCGCACCAGCTTCGCTTTTTTGAGAACGGCGAGGTGTTTTGAGACCGCCGGTTGCGAGATTTTCGCCCGCGCTGTCAGGGCCACGACCGTCTGCTCGCCCTCGCGGCACAGCCGCTCGAAGAGAGCGCGCCTGGTCGGATCAGCGAGGGTTCTGAAAAGCGCGTCGTGGGCGTTCCGCATGTGCGATAGATAACCTGCCGGTTATTGATAAACGTATAACCATTGAGTTATGGGTGAGTCAAGCAGCAGCCCCGGGCGGCGCGGCAATCCGCAGTCTGGCGTCGCTCGGCCGCACCGTGGCGAGGCGCTTCATATTGCCGCTATCCCCGGACGCCTGAGGCATGCAAGTTTGCGATCGGGGTTGGGCTTCGCGGCGGGCGCGTTGCCGCCGATTGGCTCAAGCTCCCGCTGATGGAAAGGATCGCGCGGCCTATGCAGAAGTTCATGGCGGTTATGGCGTTCGTTTTGGTCCTTGCCGCGAAGGCAGCGCTGGCAGAAGCGCCCGCCACGGTCTTCCTCGAGCAGCTGACCTGGACCGAGCTCAAGGAC
>CAZCJI010000472.1:0-2373 GCA_964498625.1 uncultured Rhizobium sp. | reverse complement strand
CCGCGGTTCTGCGTGTCGTCGAAACCGAAATTGCCGCCGAGGCTGTGGATATTGCCGTCGAACACCGCGCCGATCACGCGGCCTTGCGCATCGATCGCGGGGGAACCGGAATTGCCGCCGATGATGTCGTTGTCGGTCGAGAAGTCGAACACGGTCTTGGGGTTCAACTTCTTCTGTGCCGCGATCCAGCGCGGGGCGAGCGCAAACGGATCCTGACCCGTGGCGCGATCGTAGAGACCCGCGAAGTAGGTGAACGGTTTTACCGGCGTACCGTTCTCATCCCAGCCTTCGACCTTGCCGTAAGTCAGACGTGCCGAGAACGTGGCGTCGGGATAGGTGCCCGTGCCATAGACGGCGAAGCGCGCCTTGGCGATCTTTTCCGCCGCGCGGTCGGATGGACCCGAGACACGCGTCTCGTATTCCTTGCGGATTGCGCGACTGGCCGCATCGGTCGCGAGCACGAATTTGATCGCCGGGTCGTTCGACGCCTGCACCGCGGCGAGGCCGCCATCCCACAGTTGCTTGCGATAGCCGGCATCGGCGAGTTTCGACTGCGAAAGACGTGCGGCGATCGTCTCCGGCGAGTCCTTGCCGAGGAAGGTCTTCGTCGCGGGATTGTCGGCGGTCAGATGCTCGCGCAGCTTCGTCAGCCAGAACTCCAGCATCGCGGCTTCGAGATCAGGATAGACCGGCTCCTTGTCCAGCACGCGCTTTTCAAGCAGCGCGAGACGGCTGTCGGTATATTCCGGCAGTCGCTCGCTGTTGGGTTTGGCCTTTTCCTGTGCCGCGCGCACGATGGATCGTGCATAGCCGAACAGATCGGAAAACACGCCCGCGCGGGCTTCCAGATAGGTGTAAGACTGATAGAGCGCTTTGCGGTCGGCCTGCACTTTCGCTGTATCGGTCCACGGATCGCCGATTTCGCCCGACAGTTTCGTATCGGCCATGACCTTCGCGCGGAGTTCAGTATCGAACTTGCGCTTGTCCGCGATCAGCGCGGGATCGACGAGCGCAAGCTCCTGACCGTGCAGCGCCTTGAAGCTGTTTTCGATGCCGAACAGATCCTCGTCCGAGATGCGCGCGTGTTCGGGACTTTCCTCGCCGAAGCGGATCAAGCGCCCACGCAGTTCGGAGAGAAGCAGGAGTGTGTCGGGGAGTCCGACATCACGGATCGTCTCCAGCTGCTCGGCGGTGAGAAGACGCTGCGTCGAGCCGGGGTTGCCTGAAATAAAGACCGGCTCACCGTCCTTCGGGGGGTCAACGCGCCATTTCAGATGCGCCGGCGTCGCGACCGGCTGACCGTTCTCGTACAAGCGCACGAAAGAGCAATCCAGATCGTAGCGCGGGAAGTTGAAGTTATCGGGATCGCCGCCGAAAAACGCGGTCTGCGTTTCCGGCGCAAAGACCAGACGCACGTCGGAATATTTGCGATAGGTGTAGAGCTTGTACTGCCCCCCCTGATAGAGCGTGATGACCTGACAGCGGAACATCGCTTCGCGGCCCGCACAGCTTTCCTTCTCGACTGCCGCGATTTCGGCGTCGCGGGCCTTCACGAAGTCCTGGCCGGTCTTGCCCTTTGCCGCACCGGAGACGCGCTGCGTGACATCAGCGATGGTACTCAGGATTTCTGCCTGCATTCCGGGGCAAAGCTTCTCGTCCTCGCGCTTTGCGGAGGTGAAGCCTTCCTTGGCGTAGTCGACCTTGGCCGTCGACAGGTTCTGCGCGCAACCGCGCACGCAGTGATGGTTGGTCAGCACCAGTCCGTCTTTGGTCACGACCGAGGCGGAGCATCCTGTTGACAGACGCACCGACGCGCCCTGCACATTGTCGAGCCATGCCTGGTCGATGGTGACACCGTACTTCGCCTTCACCGCCGCCGAAGGAAAATTGTCGAAGGTCCACATGCCTTCATCGGCGAGCGCCGCGGTGACGGCGCAGACGGAAGCGGCGGCAAGTGCCGCGGTCAGGATTGGTTTCACGGAAAGACCTCTTGGAAAGGATCGGCGATGAGCAAAGCGGGGGCATTTAAGACCTCCGGCCTGCGCTTTCCAAGGCGATCTTAGTGAAAATCGCGTGATTTGGGCACCACGCGGACATTGCGCGGATGGCGATGCCGCGCCGCGGCCTGGGAGCGGAAGGACGGCGCGTCGTGATGGTCTTCGGACAGCCGGTCGAGTTCCTCCGTGCGGTCGATGATCCGTTCGGCAACAAGGTGAACGACACCATCGACACTGCGCTGGACCTCACTCCATCGGCTCACCACCGGTCCAGGACCAGACACAGGGACGGCAGTTTCGCCGGACGGCGCACGGCTGGCGTTCAGCTCACGCACGGAACGGGTGCGCATTTGGTCCCTTCCCTTCGACGCGAATG
>CAZCJI010000471.1:0-2374 GCA_964498625.1 uncultured Rhizobium sp. | reverse complement strand
CCGCATTCGACATCGCGGGCACGGGCAAGGCCGATCCGCGCAGCATGATCGCCGCGATCAAGATGGCCGCCGACATCGCCGATGCCAGACGCGCCTGATCCCCTTCCGCCGCTGCGCGAGGTGATCGCAGCGCACGGACTCACGGCGAAGAAGTCGCTCGGCCAGAATTTTCTGTTCGATCTCAATCTCACGCGCCGCATCGCACGCGCAGCGGGCGCCAACGAAGGTGGCGTGTTTTACGAGGTCGGCCCTGGACCGGGCGGGCTCACCCGCGCGCTGTTGTCCGAAGGCGCCACAAAAGTGATCGCTGTCGAACGCGACGAGCGCTGCATTCCCGCGCTGGAGCAGATCGCTGGCGCTTATCCCGGACGATTGGAAATCGTTCAGGCCGATGCACTGACGCTGGAGGAGCCTGCCTTGTTCAAAGGTGAAACTGTTCGCGTCGCCGCCAACCTGCCCTACAATGTCGGCACGGCGCTGTTGGTGAAGTGGCTCACTGCCGATACATGGCCACCGTTCTGGCAAAGCCTGACACTGATGTTCCAGCGCGAAGTCGCCGAACGTATTGTCGCTAAGCCGAATACCGATGCCTACGGAAGACTCTCGGTGCTTTCGCAATGGCGCACTAAACCGAAGATCCTGTTCGATGTCGCGCGACAGGCTTTCACGCCGCCGCCGAAGATCACGTCCGCGATTGTGCGCCTCGAACCGCTGACCGAACCCGTTGCGCCTTGTGAATTGCATGATCTGGAGAAAGTCACCGAAGCGGCGTTCGGCCAACGTCGCAAGATGCTGCGGCAAAGCCTGAAGCAGATCGCGCCAGATGCTGAATCGCTGTTGTCCGCAGCGGCCATCGACCCCACGCGACGCGCCGAGACGCTGTCGATCACGGAGTTTGCGGCGCTGGCGCGCGCGTTCAGACAGTCTCGGAGCGCTGCATCACCGCATTGAATACGACCGGCGGCACCTTCAACGCGTCGGATTTGTATTCGGCCATGAGCCTCCCGAAGTTCTCGTCCGGGTCGCGCGTCAACGCCGCGAGTTCGTCAAAGCGCTTCATCTGCGCCGTGTTTAATTCGGAACCGACCTGCGGCATCTCCCCCCACACGTCCCAGGGCAGCATCTCCATCTTGTTGAGCGCGGCGATGTCGCGCACGACATTGCCGGCGATGAACCACCATCCGTTCATGTCCATGATCCCGAAAACGACAGGGTCAGCTTTGCCCTCTCGGCAGAGCTGCCAGGCATCGCCCGCAATCAGGAATCGGTCGCGCGGCACATCGAGAGGATCGAAATCGATGCGGAACAGGTTGCGCTGAATGTTATCCATCTGTGCATCGACCATCACCCAGCGCTTCTGAGCCTCGTTCCAATACTCGCCGACCCAATGATCGAGGAACTTGCCCTTCTCGAAATAGGCGCCGAAACCACACCGCGAGCGCGCCGCATAGCCCTTCGCGCGCAACATCGCGACCAGCAGCAAGGTGTAATGACGGCAGACGCCGATTGTGCGCTTGGCGAGCTGGCGCTGCTTCGTCAGACCACTCTTGTCATGATCAAGAATGCGTCCAAAAATCTTGTCTACTGACCGCAGCTGCGCTTCGCCAAGCCGCTCGGTAGAAATCGGCTCGCCGTAGGCCGGTCCAATATGCTGATGCAGAAGCAGGCCCGCCAGCGCCTTCGCAATCGACGGCACGTCGTCCGGTAAGGTGTCGAACAGCGCGGTGTAGGCGCCTGCGTCCGACATCGCGCCTGGCTGACGATAGAACGTCAGAACCTCAGACCGCATGCTACCCGACATTTGTGGCCTACTGACGCGTGGCCGTGAAATTCTGCTCACTGCCCCGCAGCTTGTCGACGAATGTCAGAGACATCGTTTTGCCGTCACGCGTCGTCATCATGTTGATCGAAACGACTTTACCGTCGCGCATATCCGTCTCCACGATCGTGTCTGCGCCGGACCGCTCGGCCGACACGGTGGTGATCCCGGGATCGCCCTTGTAAGGCACGGCCGGTCCGCCCAGCGTTGCGGTCCAGAACTGTCCGGTGGGCTGGGAAAACGAAAAGCTGTCGCCGTCCGTTTTAAGCGTGAAGACGATCGCGCTGTCCGAGAAGCCTTCATATTTTGTCGTACGCCACATCCCGGAAACGAGATGGGCGCTTGGCGGCGCGTCTTTCGTCCGCGTCTGGTGGAAGGTGCCGCGGGCCGGAACGCCGTTGCCGGCACTGGTGTCGATCATCTCGGTGGTCATGCTCTGGCCGTCGGCGGACACGCGCATCGTGTAGACCCATTGGGTCTTCCCGGCTTTGGCCTCCGTTTCCACGATGGTGTGCGCATCGACGACCTTGATCGCCACGCTGTCGACATACGGAT